>MGUX01000133.1:0-17234 GCA_001800185.1 Elusimicrobia bacterium RIFCSPLOWO2_12_FULL_59_9 | reverse complement strand
AGCCTGCTCCAAAGCCGCCTGATTATTTTTCAAACGCCCGCCGGTTTTTATCCGCATGCCGATCATCTGCGCAATATGTACGATTTCTTCAAGCGCGTGGACCGCTCGCGCTTCATTTTCGTGTGGGAGCCGGAGGGAAAATCGTGGAATTCCCGGCTGGTCGGCAAGGTGTGCCGGGACTTGAATCTTGTTTGCGGCATCGACCCTTCTCAGACGCCGCCCCTGCCGGGCCCCGTTCAATATTTCAGGCTTCCCGGAAAAACGGCCTTGCGGCGGGCCGCGGGGCGCCGCTTTTCCGGCCCCGAGCTGGAGCGCCTGGCGGACGCCTGCCGCGCCGGCGACGTTTACGTTCTTTTTGATCATGAGTTCTCTCTGGAAAATGCCGGGCGGTTTCAGGAAATAGTTTCAAAGAGGTTCTGACCGCCATGTTCCTTTTTAAGAGAAAATTGGCTCCCGTGGCGAAACTGTATGAACAGGCCTTGCAGGTGGAAAAGGCGCTGGAGGCGCTCTGCGATTATCTGTCCTCTTTGAAGGAGGAGCGGGCCGGGGCGGTGGCCGCGCACGTCCGCCAGGCGCGCAAATGGACGCTCCTTTTGGAGCAGGCGGCGGGCGCCCAACCGGCCGGCGCCCAGCCTGCCGGCACTCTTACCGCGGCGGATTTATCCCGCTTGGCGGGCTTATTTGAGCTCATCGCCGGGGAAGCCGAATCGGCGCTCGATGAAATGCGGCGCTTCGCCGTCAAGCCGGAGGAGCCGTTAAGGGAGCTCGCTCGCTTCTCTCTGCGGATGCTTCAGGAAATCTCCGGCGCGGTGGCTTGCTTTAGCGGCGCGCGGCGAACGGCCGCCCAACCTTTGATACGGGCCCGGCAATCGGCGGCCCGCGGCGAGAAGGCTTTTCTAGAATTTCGCCGGGAACTATTGAACCGGCCCAACGCGGTGGAGATACTCAAGATTCAGGAAATCTATAAGCGTTTTTCCAATATATTTGATAACGGCCATCAAGCCGTTGAGATTCTCGGCGATGCGCTCGTTCTCAAATAAAGTCCCCGGGTTTTTCCTCGCCCTCCTTTTCGTCCTCCGGCTCGCCGGCCCCGCTTTCTCCGAAGACGCCCAGATCGTGGTCTACCACACCAACGACATTCATGGCTGGATCATGCCGCACGGGACGGGGAAAAAGCGGGAAGGGGGGTTCGCGGTATTGTCGGCCGTCCTGCAGCGCGAGACAAGCCCCTACTTGCTTTTAGACGCCGGCGATTGGTTTCAGGGCACCCCCGAAGGGAGCTTGAGCCGCGGCGAAGCGGTCATGGACTGCATGAACGCGCTCGCTTACAGCGCGGCGGCCGTGGGAAACCATGAGTTTGATTTCGGCCAGGCGGCTTTAATGCGGCTCGCGCGGCAGGCAAAATTTCCGGTGCTCGGGGCCAACGTTTACGAGCTGGAAACGGGCCGTCCGCCGGACTATTTGACGCCCCGAATCATTCGCGAGGTGTCGGGAATCCGCGTCGGCATTTTTGGGTTGGTCACCCGCGAGACTCCGGGGCTTTCCTTTCCCCGCAACGTGGCGGGCCTCGATTTCCGCAGGGAAATCGAGACGGCGCGCGCGCAGGCGGCGGAGCTCCGGAAAGCCGGCGCGGCGGTCGTCATCGCCCTGACCCATATGGGTTTTCCCAAAGATCTTTCGAAGGCGCAGGACTTCGACGACGCGGGCCTGGCCGCGCGGGTGGAGGGGATTGATCTCATCGTCGGCGGGCATAGCCATACCCTTTTGCCGGAGGGATTCGTGGAGCCGACGCACGGGACCCGAATCGTCCAGGCCGGGCATGCCTTGACGCATGCGGGCCGGGCGGTATTGACGGTTTCGCGAGAAACGCAGCGGGTCGTGCGCTCGGAAAGCCGGCTGTTGGCGCTGCGGACGGAGTCATGGGGAGAGGACCCGGCAATGGGCGCTCTGGCGGCGCGCTGGCGAGAAAAGGCGGCCGCCCGCATGGACGAAAAGCTGGGAAGGGCCGAAGCGGATCTAAAAAGGGGGCGGGGGGCGGATTCCGCTTTGGGCAATTGGTCCGCCGACTGCATGCGCCGGCGGGCTCAAAGCGACGTGGCGTTCATCAACTCCGGCGGCCTGCGCAGCGACTTGTCCCGCGGGGTTCTCACGCGGCGGGATATTTTTCAAGTGATGCCGTTTGACAATTCCTTGATGACGCTGCGTTTAAGCGGCCTGCAAATCCGGAGGGCCCTCTCGCACGCTCTGCGCCGCTCGCCAGGTTTTCTACAAATTTCAGGTTTGGCGATGGAATACGGCCAGGGCCGCTCCGGACAGAAAACCCTGGGGCGTGTTTGGATCGGAGGCAAGCTGGTGGATTTGAACGGGATCTACCTCGCCGTTTTGCCGGATTATCTGGTCGAGGGCGGAGACGGTTTTGGAGTTTTTCGGGACGGGCTTGAGCCGCGCAAACTGGAAATCTGGGTCCGGGACGCGTTGTCGCAATGCGTGCTGGATCAAAAAACCGTCCGCGTCCCTCAAGGCCGCAGAATCCGCAAGATAGAGAAGGAATAGAGTGATACAGTGGTCGAGTGATAGAGTGATAGAGTGGCTAAGTGGTAAAGTGGTAGAGTGATAAAGTGGTACCAAGCGCAAAAGTGGATAAAACTCGTTCCGTATGTCTGTCCTGAAGGCTTGCCGTCCTCCCCTCTGCCACTTTACCACTCTACCACTTTATCACTTCATCATCTTACCACTGTCGTTGACGCGTCTTTAGTTTACAATGCTTTTTTTGTAGTATGAACTGTGGACAAATAGCCCTCAAAAACGGGCTAATCTCCCATGACCCAAGCGCCGCTACGCCGACCTTTGATCGCCGGCAACTGGAAGATGAATAACACCCTCCAGGGCGCCGTGGATTTGGCCCAGGCGGTCAAAGCGGGCGTGGAACCGGGGCTCGGGCGCGAGGTGATGATCGCCCCGCCTTTCACCGCGCTGGCGCTTGTGGCCCGGGTGCTGGAGGGCTCCGCGGTCGGTCTCGGAGCTCAGGACCTGCATTGGGAGGACAAAGGGGCTTTCACCGGCGAGGTGTCGCCGGGGCAGATTGTGGACGCCGGATGCCGTTACGCCATCATCGGCCATTCGGAAAGGCGCCACATTTTGGGCGAGACGGACGCGGTGGCAGGCAAGAAGCTGCGCGCGGCCCTGCGCGCCGGATTGATTCCGATTTTATGCGTGGGAGAAACGCTGGAAGAGAGGCAGTCCCAGCAGATGTTTCTCGTGCTTCAGAGGCAGGTGACTCAGGCTCTGGAAGGCTCCGCGCCGGGCGGCTTGAGCGCGCTGGTCGTCGCCTATGAGCCGGTGTGGGCCATCGGCACCGGGCAAACGGCCAAGCCGCATCAAGCCCAGGAGGCGCACCTCTATATCCGCAAGCTTCTGGCCAAAGCCAAAGGCGATCCCCTGGCTCAATCGGCGCGAATTTTATACGGCGGTTCGGTCAAGCCCGACAACATCGGCGATTTGATGGCCCAGCCGGACGTCGACGGAGCTTTGGTGGGCGGCGACAGCTTGAACCCGGAGTCTTTTTTGAAAATCGCCCATTACGTCCGACCGGACGCGGCCGTGGCGGGAGGGAGAAGTTGAGCGAGGACTTGGCTCAGAGCATCACCAAGAAGATATTGACCCGGATGGAAAGGTCAAAACACCCCATTCCTGTGGGGATTTCCAACCGGCATCTGCATCTGACCCAGGAGCACTTCGAGACCCTTTTCGGCAAAGGGGCGGCGCCGAAAAAATACCGGGACGTCCGCCAGCCGGGATATTACGCCTGCCATGAAGCGGTGACGGTGGCCGGGCCCAAGGGGCAGCTTAAAAACGTGCGCCTGGTGGGCCCCTACCGCCCCCAAACCCAGGTGGAGCTCTCCCGGGCCGACGCCCTCGTTTTAGGGATTTCTCCGCCGGTGCGCGAATCCGGCCAACTGCGGGGTTCCGCGCCGGCCAAATTGATCGGCCCCCGCGGCGAGGTGGATTTGAAAGAAGGCGTCATCCTGGCGATGCGCCACGTGCATCTGCATCCCCGGGAGGCGCAGGCGATCGGCATCGAGGACAAGGAGATGGTGCGGGTGAGGGCGGGCGCCGGCGGCGGGCGGGCACTGGTCTTTGAGGACGTGGTGTGCCGCGTCAGCGATAAATTCGCGCTCGAATTTCACGTCGACACGGATGAGGCGAACGCCGCCGGACTCAAGACCGGCGACGCGGTCTATTTTGTTTGAAATGCGGGTGGGCGGCATGGCCCGCCGAACCTTAGTGGGGTACAGGCACCGGGGAATCTCGGTGCTGCCATAGGGGCGGCAGCCCCTTGGGGAGCGCCCCCGCGGCTATCCAATGAAGCGGGGGGCCTCAAACCCGAGAACTGAGCCGAAGGCGAGGCTCGCAGGGCGCGACAGAGAGGAGGGAAAATGGAAGCTCTAGGAATGATCGAAACGCGGGGCCTGACCGCCTGCATCGAAGCGGCCGACGCCGCCGTCAAAGCGGCCAACGTGAAAGTGGTGGGCTATGAGAAGGTCGGCAGCGGATTGGTGACCGTGCTTTTCCGCGGCGAGGTGGCGGCGTGCCGCGCCAGCTGCGACGCCGGAGCGGCCTCCGCGCAAAAGGTGGGCGAGTTGGTGGCGGTGCATGTCATCCCGCAGCCGCACCCGGATTTGGAAGGCAAGATGCCGATCTCCTTGCCGGAAACGCTCAACCGCAAGAGGTAAGCGCCCGGCCGGCGGCGCCTTCGGGCGGCCGCCGGGGAGAAGGACGCCGGGTTCCAGGAGGGGCCGATGATTTTTGCCAGAGTGGTCGGCAACGTGGTCTGTTCCCGCAAAGACGAGAAACTGGTCGGCGGCAAGCTGATGCTGGTGCAGCCGGTGGACACGGAGAATGCGTCCAAGGGCGCTCCCTTGGTCGCCTTCGACGTGGTCGGCGCCGGCGCCGGCGAGTTGGTGCTGCTGGTGCAGGGCTCCAGCGCGCGCCAGACGGCGCGAACGGAAGGCAATCCCGTGGATTGCGCCATCTGCGCCATTGTCGACACGATTGAAAAGGACGGCAATACTATATTCCGGAAAAGAGAGGATTTCGTCGGTCGTTGACGAGTCCGGAGGGGAGCGGCGAAACACTCCAATGCGCGCCCGCATCCGCCTCACTCGGTTTCTCCCGGCCGTGAGACCGGGAGTGGATTAAAACATGACGCCATTAAGCGAGTCTGATATCGCGAGTTTGGTTTCGGAGGTCATTCGCAGAATGGAGGCCCAAAGCCCGGCTGCGCCGGTCTCCGGCTCTGCGGCCGGTCGCAGTGCTCTCGGCGCCGGAAGCGCCGGTGGCGCCGCTCCGACAGCCTCCGGCGCCTTCGTCTTTTCCGGCGTGGACCAGGCGGTGCAGGCGGCCGCGCGCTCTCAAGAGCAGTTTCAGGCGATGGGGCTTGAGGCGCGCCGTAAAATAATCGAGTCCATGCGCCGCGCGGGGATCGGCAACGCCGAAACTCTGGCCAAGTTGGCGCGGGAGGAGACGGGGCTTGGCCGGACGCAGGACAAAATTCAGAAAAACCTGCTGGTGAGCCGCAAAACTCCCGGCGTGGAGGACCTGAGGTCGCGCTGCTATACCGGCGATCAGGGCTTGACCTTGGTCGAGTACGCTCCCTTCGGAGTCGTGGGGGCGGTGACGCCTTCCACCAACCCTACCTCGACCATCATCAACAACTCCATATCGATTTTATCGGCGGGAAACGCCGTCGCCTTCGCTCCCCACCCGGCGGCTTACGGCTGCTGCGTGGAGACCATGCGGCTCTTGAACGAGGCGATAGTCCAGGCGGGCGGGCCGCCGCATCTCATCGTCACTCTGGAAAAAATCACCCATGAGACGACGCGGGAGCTTTTGGCGCATCCCCGCGTGCGCTTGAACATGGTGACCGGCGGCCCGGCCATCGTGAAGGTGGCGATGACGATCGGAAAAAATTGCAAGACGATCGCCGCGGGTCCCGGCAATCCGCCCGCGGTGGTCGATGAGACGGCCGTGTTTCCCAAATGCGCCCGCGACATCATCACCGGCGCGGGCTTCGACAATTGCGTTTTGTGCACGGCGGAAAAAGAGGTCATCGTCACCCAGGCGGCGCGCGGCCGTTTTCTGGAGGCGATGCGTGGCGACCTCCGCGCTTATGAGCTCAGCGCCGCGCAGATGGATCAATTGACCCAAAAGGTCATCATCGAAGGCGGCCGCGGCTGCAAAGACCCAAAACTCAACCGGGAATTCATCGGCAAGGACGCCGCCGTGATCGCGCGCGCCATCGGGCTCAACGTCGCGCCCTCCACGACGGTTCTGTGGGCCGAGGTGGACGCCGAGCATCCGATGATCTGGACCGAGCAGTTGATGCCCGTCCTGCCGGTGACCACGGTTGCGGACGTGGACGGCGCCATCGAGCTGGCGTATTGGGCGGAGGGAGAAAACCACCATACGGCCTCCATGCATTCGATGAACGTGGATCATTTGACGCGCATGGCGCGGCGGATGGCTTGTTCTATATACGTCAAGAACGCGCCGACGCTCTACGGCCTCGGAATGGGAGAAGGCTACGCAACCATGTCCATCGGCACGCCCACCGGCGACGGCATGACCAAGGCCTCGCACTTCGTGCGGCCGCTGCATTGCTCTTTGGTCGGATATTTCAGGATCGCGTGATAAAAGCCGCCGGAAAAGAGGATATTATGCAGGCACAAATTGCCTTAGGTTTTATCGAAACGTCGTCCATCGCCAAAGGGATTGAGGCCTCCGACGCCATGTGCAAGATGGCGGAGGTGAAGCTGCTGAAGGCCGCCGGGATTCCGCGCGGCAAATACATCGTCTTGGTGGCGGGAACCGCCGGCGAGGTGGAGTCTTCTCTGAGAATTGGAAAGCAAACGGCGGGCGACACGCTTGTGGCGCATTTCATCATCCGCAACGTGCATGAGCAGATATTGCCCGCTCTCGATAAGCGGGTGGGCGTCGAGCGACTGGAGGCGGTGGGCGTCATCGAGACCAAAGAGGCGGCTCCGGCGATATTCGCCGCCGACGCCGCCGCCAAGGCCGCGCGGGTGCATGTGGTGGAGGTGCGCGCCGGCGGCGGCATCGGCGGCAAAGGCATCGTGACTTTGACGGGCGAAGTGAGCGCGGTGCGCTCGGCGGTCAACGCCGGCGTCGCCACGGTTCCCCCAGGGCTGCTGATCTCCTTCATCGTCATCCCAGAGGCCCACGAGCAGTTGTTGAGCAGTTTGACAAAATGAGGGGGCAAGTGATCAAGTGATTATATGCACCTAGTCATTGGTTCTGATCACGCCGGCTTTGAGGTCAAGGAAATCCTTAAGGCATTTTTGCAGGGCTTGGGCCACAATGTGACCGATTTCGGCTGCTACGGCAAAGACGCGGTGGATTATCCCGACGTCGCGCTGCTGGTCGCGGAGGCGGTGGCCAAAAAGGAATTCGACCGCGGCGTGCTTTTGGACGGTTTCGGAGGGGCGGTGGCCCTGGCGGCCAACAAAGTGGCGGGAGCGCGGGCGGTTTGCGCTTATGACGTTCTCTCGGCCGGCTTCGCCGCCGGGCATGAGAACGCCAACCTGCTGTGCCTCGGGGCCAAAACTTGCGGAGAGCTGGCTCTCAAAGAGATGCTCAAGGTATGGCTGACGACGGCTTTTGAGGGCGGCCGCCACGAAAGGCGCCTGGCCAAGGTGGCGGCCATAGAAAAAAAATATGGCGGAGGGGCGGGGTGAGAGCCGCGCATGTCATCGGGCGGGTGTTTTGCACCCGGCAGGTCCCGCAAATAGACGGCAAAACGTTGCTTTTGATCCAGCCGCTTTCCTGGGACGGCTTGAAGCCCGTGGGCGATCCGCTCGTCGCCGTGGACGCGGTGGGGGCCGGGGCCGGCGAAAAGGTTTTTTACGTGGCGGCGCGCGAAGCGGCGGTGGCTTTCGACGATTTGCCCGCCATCGACGCCGCCGTTATGGGAATCATCGAGGGACATGTTTATCGCTAAGATCGTCGGCAACGTTTGGGGCACGCGCAAGCACGGATCGCTCGTTGGAGCCCGCCTGCTTTTGGCGGTCCCCGTCGATCCCGCGAGCGGCCGTCCGATCGGAGAGGCCGTCATGGCGGTCGATCAGCGAATGAGCGCCGGCCCGGGCGACACGGTGCTGGTGATGGACGAGGGGAACTCGGCCCGGCAAATCCTGGACGACAAGAAAGCGCCGGTGCGCACGGTGATTTGCGGAATCGTGGATGCGATTTTTTATCAGGGCAAGGCCGTCAAGTTTTGAGGCCGCCGGGACGCCGGCCAAGAGGTTATTATGACAGGGGATGAAACTCGAAAGATCGTGGCTGAGGTCGTGCGCTACCTGGCGGAGAAGGGGCTCTTGAAAACGGGCCCTGCCCGCGACCCCTTCGCAGCGCTCAGGGACGAAGGAAGCGCCGGTGGCGCAAGTCGTGGCGCGAGTCGAGGCGCGAGTCGCGGGGTGGAACTGCGGCCGCCGACGGTGACGATCGGAACGGCCGGCAAGGTTTTTTCCTCCGAGCTGCCCCGCTGGGCTCCCAAGTCCACCCGCGGCGCGCCCCTGGGAGTTGAAAGCGCCGGTGGCGCGAAGGGTTCCAAAGGGGCGGAGGAGGATCAGGAGCATACGCGCTCTCAAGCCTGTTCCCAATGCAACCCTTTGGGGAAAATGTCGGAGGCCGATCTCGCGGGGCTGGGCGCCGATCGCCTGGCGGTGTGCCATCCGCTGGAAAATTGCTCGCCGGTGGCCCGGCTCATCGATCATACTCTTTTGAAGCCGCATGCCACGCAGGAAGAGGTCGGCCAATTATGCCAGGAGGCCCGGCGCTTCTGTTTCGCGTCCGTTTGCGTCAACCCGGCTTACGCGTCTCTGTGCGCGCATCTGCTCGAGGGCAGCGGCGTAAAAATTTGCACGGTAGTGGGTTTTCCTCTGGGCTCCACCACGCCCACCGTGAAGGCCATCGAGGCCAAAGAGGCGATCGCCAACGGCGCCGATGAAATCGACATGGTCATCAACGTGGGCGCCATAAAATCCGGCAACGCCGCATTGGCTTTGGACGATATGCGCGCCGTTCGGGAAGCGACCCGCGGAAAAATTCTGAAGGTCATTTTAGAAACGTCCTACCTGACCCGGGACGAGAAAATACGCGCCTGCAAGCTGGCCAAGGAGGCCGGCGCCGATTACGTGAAAACGTCCACGGGCTTCGGGCCGGGCGGCGCCACGGTGGAGGATATCCGCCTGATGCGGGAAACCGTCGGCCCCTTGATGGGGGTCAAGGCTTCCGGAGGGATTCGGGACCTTCCGACCCTCGAGGCCATGGTCCAAGCCGGGGCCACCCGCGTGGGCGCGTCCGCCAGCGTGGCGATCGTCACCGGAAAAAAATCGCAATCCGCGTATTGAGCGGTTGGGGCCGTGTTTGTCGAAGGGACGCGAGCGGACGCGGGGATGAAAATAAGAACGCCGTTGCCGCATTAAGGAGAAAATCGAATGGCTCAAGGGAGAGAAGCTTTAGGCATGGTTGAAACCAGGGGTTTTGTGGGCATGATTGAGGCCGCCGACGCCATGGGCAAAGCCGCCAAAGTGCGGCTCATCGGCTATGAAAAAGTGGGCTCCGGCTTGGTCACCACCCTATGCCGGGGGGAAGTGGGCGCGGTTCGCTCGGCGGTGGAAGCCGGCGCGGCGGCGGCGCAAAAGGTGGGCGAGCTGGTCTCGGTCCATGTCATTCCCCGCCCGCATGACGATCTGGAAAAGTATTTGGAAAAGATTGCGATCAAGTTGGAGGCTTAAATTTGAAAGGCAATGTTCACCCAAGATGATTTAGTGGACGCCATCATGGAGGCTCTGGGGAGGAGCGGCGCGTCCGGCTCCCCGGCTGGTGTCCGAAGCTCCCCGCGCCCCGCTGGGGCTTCTGGGACTCAGGGCACTGTCCCCGGAGCTGCGGAGAATGCCCCGCGGCGCGGCGGCCGGGTGTTTTTGAGCGAATACGAGCTCAAAAAGGCCGTGGATTGGGGCAAAAAGGAGCTGCGGGTTCCTTCGGGCGCCATTCTCAGTCCCTTGGCGCTGGACTGGATCGCCTTCAAGAGAATCCGGGTGGTTGAGGTTTAGGCAAGGCGCGGAATTTTCGCTATGGAAGAGCAGGAAAACGAAAAGCTTCAGGATATCATCGAGGATTTGGAAGCCATTCTTTCCAGTTGGTCCGAGCTTCCGGATTCAGGCGGCCAAGCCGCGCAATCCGGCTCCGGCGGCGCTCAGCCTCGGGCTTCCTCCGAGCCCGCGTTTGGAATCGACGATTCGGATCTGGAATTGGATAAAGCCATCACCGAATTGACCGCTGAGACTCAGATTTCGGAATCTGAAACCGAAGAATTGGATGTGGATGAGCCCACCGAGACCCCCAGCGTGCCGGTACCTGGGGCGCCGGAGACGCCCACCGAGACCCCCAGCGTGCTGGCGCCGGATTCATTTGAGGAGCCGGAGTCTGGGCTTCGAGGTTTCGAACCCAAGGCTCAACCCGCATATGTGTTGGATTTAGAAAGCACTCTGGACCCGATGGCCGGTTTAGGCGAGGCGGGGCCGCCGCTTCCGGAGCCGGCGCCGTTCGCAGGGAGCACGGCATCCTCCGCGGCCCCAGGGGCAGCCCCTTCGCTGAACTCAGGGACGATGGAAGCGCCAGAGGCGCGTGACGAGGGGCGTGGGGAGCTCACGGCACCTGAAGCGCCGGAGGCACCCTCCGAGGCTCCCAGCGTGTTGCCGCCGCCGCTTCCGCTTAAGCCCCCTTCATCAAAAGATAAGGAGGGCCGCGCCCCTCGGCGATGGGCCCCCGGCACCATGGGGTCTCGAGGCTTTACCGAGGCCGACTTGGAAGCCGGCTTTGAAGAGGAACCGGTAGAAACGCATGAAATTCCTTTAGAATCGGAGTTGCCGTCGATGGAGTCGTTCGCGCAAGAGGGGGCCGCTTCTTCGACCGTTCCGAGCATAGAGCCGCCGGCGCTTCCCTCCGCGGAGCCCGCAGCGTCTGAAGCGCCGGAGGCGCCCGCCGAGACTCCCAGCGTGCCGGCCGATCGCAGAGCTCTCGGCACTGGTGGCGCCGGTGGCGCTGAGCCGGCATCCTCCGCGGAGCTTCGGATACCAGCCGGGGAGTCAGAGACTCCCAGCGTGCTGGAGGGCGAAGCCCCTATTCGCGAGCCTTTTCCGGTTTTCGATCCCGGTGAAGAGGCTGTTCCTGTCCAAGAAGCGGCTTCAACGGCCGTTCCGGAGATTTTAGAAGCGCCGACTCCAGCGGCCACGTCGGAGGCGCCCGCCGAGGCTCCCAGCGTGCCGGCCGATCGCAGAGCTCTCGGCACTGGTGGCGCCGGTGGCGCTGAGCCGCCCCGGGCGCGCAAGAAAGAACCTTTTCCCGTTTTTGAGCCGGGGGTCATATTTGAGCCTTCGGAATCCGGGGCGGAGGCCGCTGCGGAACCTTCGGTGGAAACTCCCGGCCCGGAGCCCGAAATGACTTTGCCGGGGTCCGAGGCGGTTGAACCTAAAATTCCGGCGACACAAATTGAGCCAGAAATTTCTTTTGTCGCGCCGGCATCCTCCGCAGAGCTTCGGATACCAGCCGGGGAGCCCGCACCGTTCGCAGGGCTCACGGTACCTGAAGCACCGGAGGTGCCCGCCGAGGCTCCCAGCGTGCTGGCTGCCGAAGGCGAAGGGTTGCTGGGCAGTTTTGTTTCCGGCGCTGAAAGCCCCGGCGAGGCTTCGCCATTCGAGCGGCCCGCGGGGGGCGGGCTGTCCGTGGATCTCCCTGCCGAACCGGCGGAGCCTGCGCCTTCCGGGACGCCCAGTTGGGAAGTTTCTTTATCTTCCGAAGAGGCCCCGGCCCCGCCCGGGGCCGCGGCCGCGCCCCCCTCCGAATCCGGAACCGAATCTTTGATTCCCGGATTCAATCCTTGGGAGGAGACGGTTCACTCCGTCCCCGCCGAGGCTCCGGAGGCCTCCGGCGCTCCCGCGGCTTTTGCGGCGGGCGGAGATGAAACCCAGATTTTTAAGCCCGGCGCCTTGGAAGGGGCGCAAGAGGTCTCTCCGGTTTTGGACGACAAAGCGGCAGAGGCCGTCAAGGCCATGGAAGCGACGATGTTGGGGACCGCGGCGACGGCCAACCTCATCGATGAGTTGTCGCAGGATTTGTCTCAAGCCCCTCCGGAACGGGTGCGCAATTTCGTCGGCTACTTCGACTCCTCCCTGCGGGCGCAGTTTAAGCAATTTGTGAAGGAATTTACGGAGGCCGGCCGGGAAAAGACCAAGCCGCCCATCTTTGTCAACACGAAGGCGGCGGCGCCCTGGACGGAGGATTTGACGCCGGCGTCCATCGCGGAGCAGGCCAAGGGCGCCGGGGCCCAAGTCGTCGTCATTTTTATGCCGGAGATGGAGGATGTCGCGGCCGTGGAGGGCGCGTTTGCCGGGGACCCGATCATTGTGCGCTGCGTGGTCCCGGAAGAGGCGCAAAGAAAGGCGATACTGGTGGATTTATTGGTCGATCTCTACTTGAAATGGCCGTGATCTTTTTAGGTTTAAGCGATGATTGAAAAATGGGAAATTCGCTCCGCAGGGACGCCGCGCGATCCTAAGCGGTTCAGCCTGCTCGTGAAGTGCGCGCCGGCGGATATCCAAAAAATAATCCGCAAAGCGAGCGCGATATGCGGGCGGCCGCGCCAAGCGGAGGAGGCGTCATATTCGCACTTGATTTATCTAAGGAATATGAACGAGGCGTCTTTGGCCAAAATCCGCGAGTTGGTGGAATCGCTGGCTCCGGCGGGTGCCGGGCAAAACAGCGGCGCCGGCGCGGTCGTTGAGAAGGCCGTCGCTCCGGTGGAGGAAATCCAGACGCGAATCCCGCCGCCGCAAACTCCCGAAAAAGCGGTTGAGGCGGCCGCCGCCGGCGCGGCGGACATTGAGGCCAAAATGCCTGCGCCCCAAGCGCCGGAGAAATCAGCGCCGATCCCTCAGGCGGCACCGCCGGCTGTGCCTGCGGCCGTCACTCCGGGCGCCGCTCCTATCGAGGAGCATCCGGCGCCGCCCGCCCGGCCGGTCGCAGAGCTCGCGGCGCCGGGGGCGCCTGTCGAGGCGCCGCTCCGGCCGGTCGCAGGGCTCGCGGCACCTGAAGCGCCGGCCCCGTCGCAGAGCTCCGGGACGATGGAAGCGCCGGGGGCGCCTGTCGAGACGCCGCTCCGGCCGCTCTTGGATCCCGACCTGACGTTTGAGAATTTCGTCGTTGGCTCCCAAAACCGCTTCGCCCACGCCGCGATTATGAGCGCCCTGGAAAATCCGGGAAGCATGTACAACCCTCTTCTGATTTATGGGGAGCCGTTTCTAGGAAAGACGCATCTTTTGACCGCGATGGCGATGGAGTTCAGCCAAAGACTCAGCAAGGAGCAGGTGTTGTTCGTCGCCGGCATCGAGGTCAGCCAATTGAGCCTGGCGAAGGCCAAGAAGGCCGAGGTGCTGCTGGTCGACGACGTCCATTTGATCGCGGTGAGGGAGGACAACCGCAGTCAATTGGCCGGCATCTTCGATTATTTTTTAAACGAATCCAAGCAAGTGGTTTTGAGCTGCCGCTATCCACCCAAAGCTTTGGCGGCGCTGGAAAGCAGCCTGGGTTTTTCCTTCAGCCAGGGTTGGTCCACGGATTTGAAGACGCCCGGAGGACAGCTTCAGCGGGACGTCCTGGAGCAGTTGTCCAACCGTTGGGAACTGGAATTTGAGGACGCCGATTGGGACGCCTTCATCGAGCAATATTCGGGCGACTTCTTCGAGTCGGCCTCCATGCTGCGCCGTTTGAAGCGAGTCAAGGCCTTGTTTCCTGAATCTAAACTGAAGGAATGGGTGGATCGCCTGAAGCTGCCCGAGGAGGGCGGCGACGCGGCCTTGACGGCCGAGGAGCTTCAATCCGCGGAGAGCTACCGCTCTTTTCACGCGGCCGGGCGCGCCACCCGCAAAGAGCAGACTCCGGTTCAGTGGCGCTTGGCGGTTTTCTATCCCAAAGGCAAGGAGGCCGAGGCGCGCTACAGCCTGCAGCGCTTGGGCTCGGAGATCGACGCCCTAGGCTTGGCGGCCGGCTGGAAAGAGGCGGCTTTCGAGCCCTACGATTCCGAACAGTGGCAGGGAGCTCCCTTTCTGGTGTCCAAAAAAGTTTTGGAGGCGCGGGCGCAGGCGGTGTGGGTTCTGGGCCCCGAGTCCGGCTCCAAGCTGCAGGCGCGTGAAAAGGATATCGCCCATCTGGTCGGACGCGCGGTGTCCGGACACCGCGTTCCTTTCGCTTGGCTGCCGTTCGCGCAATTGAAGCAGCAGGCCTTTTATTCACGGCTGATCCTGGATTTGATTTAAGGCCTGGCAACCATAACCAAATCAATTTGAATATGCTCAAGGAAATTGCCGCCGTTGCCGTCACGACGCTGGTCACCGGCGTGGGGCTTTACTGGTACTTCCGGTTTCAATGGGTTCTGCCGCTTAAAAGAAGCGTGGCGGCCAAAGAAAAGGAATTGGCCGAGGCGGCGCAGATCCGCTGGCAGATGAAAAAGACGGAAAAGCAGCTTCAGGAAGAGATCGAGACCACCATCCAGGAGTTGACCAGCACCAACGCCAAGCTCATCGAACGGGCCCGGGAGATGAAGACGCTTTATGAGGTCGCCTCCTCGGTCAGCACCCAGATCGGCCAGTCCGAGTCCTCCCTGAGCGCCATCGTCTCCATATTAACCAAGGCCCTAAGGGCGGAAATCTGCGTCTTTTACATGCTCGACGCCGAAAAAAAAGTTTTGGAGGCTCAGCCGGGCGCCATGGGCCTGGCTTACGACGAGGTGGACCGGCAGCAGATCGACCTGAGCGACAAGCAGAACTCCACCGTGCGGGTATTTTTGGAAGGCTCGCCGGAGTCGATGGGCGAGTTTGCGCCCGCCGATCCCGAGCGCAACAATCTCTGCCGGGTCCAGTCCCTGGTTTTGGAGCCTCTTCGCCAGGAGACCAAGACCATCGGCGTCTTGCGCGTCGGCAGCCTCAAGAAGAATTTTTTCACCCAGGATCAAATCCACTTGGTGCATCTGGTGGCCGAAGAGGCCTCCGTCATCGTCGAGGGGGCGATGCTCTATAAGAGGCTGGCTCACACGGCCGAGGAGCTCAAGCGCTTGAACCGGGTCAAGGACGATTTTCTTTCCACCGTCAGCCACGAGCTCAAGACCCCTCTGACCACGATCAAAGGATTTATCGCCATTCTATTGATGGAGGAGGCGGGAAACCTCAACGACCAGCAGAAGCAATTTTTGAAAATGGTGACAGGCTCCGTCGGCCGGCTGGAAGCCTTGATCTCCGACCTTTTGGATATCGCCAAGCTGGAGGGCGGCGTCGCCATGGAGACGGAGCCGGTCTCCTTGATCGAGCTCGCCAAGGCCTGCGTCGAGAGCCTGTCGGTGCGGGCCGGTCAGAAGAACATCAAGCTGGAGGGGGAGTTTCCATCCTCCATGCCCGTGGTTTTGGCCGACCAGCAATGGATCAGCCAGGTGATCGACAACCTCATCAGCAACGCCATCAAGTTCACGCCGGAGGGCGGCCGGGTCACGGTTTCGGTCCAGGACAAGGGCGGCCTGGCGCTGGTCTGCGTGCAGGACACGGGCGTCGGGATCAAGGAAGAGGAAAGGCAGAATCTTTTTCATAAGTTTTACCGGGCCCCCAGCCATGCCGCCATGAACGTTCCGGGCACGGGCCTGGGCCTGGCCATCACCAAGTCCGTCGTCGAAAAGCACGGGGGCAATATCTGGGTGGAATCCACGAAGGGAGAGGGCTCCAAGTTTTATTTCGTCCTGCCCGTCGCCAAGACCTACGCGCCGGCGGAGGCGGCCTGATGCTCTCCAAGATTTTCAGCCTGGCCGTTTGCGGCGTCGGGGGGCGGCCGATCGGCGTGGAGGTGGATTTGGCGGGCGGCCTGCCCAGCTTCACCACCGTGGGCCTGCCCGACACCGCCGTGCGCGAATCCAAGGACCGCGTGCTGGCCGCCATCCGCAACAGCGGCTTTGATTTCCCGCTCAAGAAGATCACCGTCAACCTTTCTCCCTCCGAGCTCAGGAAAAGCGGCACGCAGTACGACCTAGCCATGGCGCTGGGCATCCTGTGCGCCTCGGGGCAGCTCAAGGCTGACGGCCGGCATGAGAGCTTCTGTTTCCTGGGCGAGCTCGCGCTCGATGGCCGGCTTCAGCCGGTGCGCGGGGTTTTGCCCATGGCGTTGGCCGCCAAAAAAGCCGGCTTCAAGGCTTTGGTGGTGCCGCGCCGCAATCAGGGCGAGGCGCGCCTGGCGGAGGTCGAAGTTTATGGCGCGCAGTCTTTGCGCGAGGCGGCGGATTTCCTCGAAGGCAAACCAGGCATGCAGCCCGCCGCTCCTTCCGATCCGGCTTTGGAGCTTGAGCCTGTGGCCGCTCAGGCGGAGGACCTCTCCGAGGTCCGGGGCCAGCCGCTGGCCAAGCGCGCCCTTGAGATCGCCGCCGCCGGAGGCCACAACCTTCTTTTTATCGGCCCGCCGGGCACGGGAAAATCCATGCTGGCCCGCAGGCTGCCGGGAGTTCTTCCTCCGCTTTCGGCCTCCGAAGCCCTGGAGGTCGCCCAGATTCATTCCGTCTGCGGCCTTTTGTCCCGGATGGACCGCGCCCTGACTCTGCGCCCCTTCCGCTCGCCCCACCACACGGTTTCAACCGCGGCTTTGGTCGGCGGCGGCAGCCTCCCGAGGCCGGGCGAGGTTTCCCTCGCCCACCGGGGCGTGCTCTTTTTAGATGAGCTGCCGGAGTTTCACCGCGATGCTTTGGAGGCGCTGCGGGAGCCTTTGGAGGCCGCCTCGGTGACCGTCTCCCGCGCCAAAGACAGCGAGGTTTTTCCGGCCGATTTCATGCTGGTGGCCGCGATGAATCCCTGCCCCTGCGGCTATCTGGGCCATCCCAAAAAGAATTGCCTCTGCACGCCCACGCAGGTGCATAAATACCGCAGCCGCGTGTCGGGCCCGCTGTGGGACCGCATCGACCTCCACGTGGAGGTGCCGCCGGTCTCCTTTGAGGACTGGTCCGGAAACGGCCGGCCCGCGGAGGAGTCTTCGGCGCCGGTGCGGGAGCGCGTGGGGGCGGCGCACGGCATTCAGGGGCGGCGCTTTACGGGAACGGGGATTTTTTTAAACGCCCAGATGGGCCCCAAGGA
>MGUX01000132.1:3312-6086 GCA_001800185.1 Elusimicrobia bacterium RIFCSPLOWO2_12_FULL_59_9 | reverse complement strand
TATCTTGACGTCGCCCCACACGGAATGGTCCCGCACATATTCCAACTGCAGCCTGAGTTTGGCGGGCCTGATTTTCTCAAGATAATCTTTTTCGGGGTCCGCGCTGCCGGCCAGGATTTCCCCCTCATTGTGAAATTTGATGGAGGAGTAGTCGGTGATGCCGGGCCGGACGGTCAAAATTTGTTTTTCCTCATCGCTGTACAAGTCCACGTACTGCCGGACCTCGGGGCGGGGGCCGACGAAGCTCATATCTCCCTTCCACACGCTCAATAATTGGGGAAGCTCGTCCAGTTTGTACTTTCTGAAAATTGCGCCCGCGCGGGTGATTCTGCGGTCATCCAGGGCAGTGGAAGGGCCTCCCAATTTCTCCGCGTTGGACACCATGGTTCTGAACTTGAATATCTGGAATGGTTCGCCGTTCAAGCCGACCCGGAGTCCCCTGTAGAAGACCGGGCCTTCGGATTCCAATTTAATCCAGGTGGCGATCGCGACAAATAGTGGGAGAAAAAAAAGAATCCCCAGCGTGGAGAAAAACAAATCAAAAATTCGCTTGCTCACGATATCAGCGGATTGTCCAAGTGCTTCACTTTACCATTTTCCGACTAAAAACGCAATGAATTTGGCAAAATTGAGCGCACCTATTGCAAGGAGCCTGCCGCCTCCCCCCTTGTGGGGGAGGAATGAGGTGGGGGGCCGAGTTCTGCGAATAACGCTTTTTCAACGGCTGTGATATTCTGGAGGACCTCGTGGTTCCAGAACCGGATCAATTTAAATCCCTGACCTTGCAGCCACGCCGTGCGATTGGAATCATAGGACCGCTTTTTCAAATGCTGTCCGCCGTCAAGTTCTATAATCAGTTTCTTCTCAAAGCAAACAAAATCCACGATATAGCGCCCAATGACCGCTTGTCGTCGGAATTTTGTTCCAGCTTGCCGCAGCCGAAGACGGCGCCACAAAACTCTTTCGGCGTCTGTCGGCGAACGCCGGAGCTCGCGCGATCTGGGCGTTAGGTCGGACAAAAAATCACCCCCCATTCCAACCTTCCCCCACAAGGGGGGAAGGGAAATAAATTAGATCCCTGTGACCAAAGAAAATGGAACCGCGTCGCAAAATCGGCCGAGTGGAATTTTCTCATCGGCGAGACAGACCACAAAACCCTTGCCGAATTCAGTGGAATAGACCTTTCGCAGCTTATCAATGCCTTCCGCCTGCCTCCAATTGGGAGTTTTCGTCAGTTTGACTTCTAGGGCGGTTATTCTTTGCGCCGTTTCGATGACAAAGTCCACCTCGTCTCCTTGAGGGGTCCTCCAGTAATAGATGGGGGCCAAGAGTCCCCGGTTCATAAAGTAACGGTAAATTTCCCCAAACACGCAAGTTTCCATCAGGGCGCCTGCGGTCGGCCCTTTCAAAGCCTGGTCCGCGTCGTTGACGCCGGTCAAATGGCATACCAGGCCCGAGTCCATGAAGTACACTTTGGGCGCTTTGACCAATCTTTTGCCCTTGTTTCTGTAGTAGGGCCGCACCAAACGAATTTGGTGGCTGGCTTCCAAGACTCTAAGCCATGCCTTGGCGGTATTGACGGCGACTCCAAGGGAACGCGCCAATTCAGAAAGATTCAAAATTTGCGCGTTTCTGATAGCCAAGGATTGCAAAAAATCCTGGAAGCCGCCCAAGTCCCCGACGGCCCTTAATGTCCGCACATCCCTTTCCACATAGGTCTGAATATAGCTGGCATACCAAAGGGAGGCGTTTCTCTTGGGCTCGAGGATCATTTGCGGGAAACTGCCTCGAATCCAGCTTTGCGCCAAGTCCAGCGCTTTAGGGGGCGCGAAGGCGCCGGCGCGCGCCGGACGACGCCCCCATAGGTGATTTTTAATTTTTGGATCGCCCAGGCGCTCCGCCCAGGACATGGGCAAAAGCGTCAAGATGGCGGCTCGGCCCGCCAGCGATTCAGAGACTCCTTGCATCAGGGGAAATTGCTGGCTGCCTGTGAGCAGGAATTGGCCCCGGAGACGGCGATGCCGGTCCACCCAGAGCTTGATGTAGGAAAGCAAGGCGGGAGCGTATTGGATCTCGTCGATGATGACCGGCGGGTTGTTTTCCTCCAGAAATAATTCGGGATCCTTGTTCGCAAACTGGCGGGTGTGCAGCGGGTCCAAACTCACATAGCGGTATCTTTTGCCGTACAACGTCTGAAGAAGGGTGGTCTTGCCGGATTGGCGGGGTCCCGTCAATACGACGAGCGGAAATTCCCGGATCGCCTGGGCAAGCAACGGCTCGATGCTCCGGTGCCGGTAGGAGGGAGCGGCCATGAAGGCATTTTACAAATTTGCATTTCAAATGCAAATATGACTTAACTCCTTACCAGCCCATCCACGCAGGGCGGCTTTCAAAGACCATCACCTGATACGGGGCCAGCCGGAAGCTCTCCCCGGCTTTCTCCAAAAGCTCTTTGGCGTCGCGGCGGACCTCGAAAAGAGGCTTCCAGCGCGGGCTCAAAAGCGTTCCGGGAACGGGGTGGGCCCGCGTTCCATCCCGGTTGAGGATGACGACGTAATTTCGAAAGCGGTAGCTCCACGCCCGCGCTTCCACGGCGGGGTTTTCGATCGCCAGCGGAAGGGAAACGGATTTTCCGTCTTGGAGTATTTTTTGCATTTGGCGGATCTCCCTCGACACCCGGGTCACCGCCTGCCAATGCTCTGGAAAATCCATGAAGGTTTTTCCCCCCGGCTTTTCAAACGTGAAATAAAAAAGTCCCCGGGCGCCGTGGACGA
>MGUX01000132.1:0-3248 GCA_001800185.1 Elusimicrobia bacterium RIFCSPLOWO2_12_FULL_59_9 | reverse complement strand
CGGGTCGCGCTGCGGATAATCCCGCCAGTCGAAGGCTTGGACGACCATCCATAAGGGCTTTCCGGGAGGCATGGCGCGCAAAGCCAGGTCGATTTGATCGGCCAATGAATCCAATTTCAGATGCGGCACCGGATACCAATCCATCATCAGAATGTCCGCGATATGACCGTATTTTTCGGCCGGGCCGCCTTCGCCGATGACAAACGTCTGCGGATGCCCGGGGTCCCATTTCCGGATTTCAGCGGAGAATTTTTCCAAATCGAGTGCGGGGGTCTTGGCCACGTCCGGCTCGTCTTGGAGATACCACGCGTCGATGGGCCAATTTCCCACCGCGATGCCTTTTTCTTTGCGGACTTCTTGCGGGTAGACGACCATCGACATGCCTTGTTTTTTTGCCTCCGCCGCCAAGGCCTTGAGCGTTTGCGGATCGCGGTTATAGCTGTGGAAAGAGTCAAAACCGTTGTCGCGCAGTTCCGCCAATTCATGAGGCGCGTTGACGCCGTACATGCCGATGGGAAATCGCTTGAGGGCCGACTTCGATCCGGCGGATGGAAAGGCGCAGGCGCCCAAAACGAGCGCCGCGAGGGTGGCTTGGTATTTACAGTTTGCGGGCGATCGCATAGAGAACTTTGAAGTTGGTGACGGGAGACGGGGGCGCCGGCGACAAAGCCCTCACCGGAACGCCGGTGTCGATTTCCATCCCGAGGGGCTTGAGTTTCCCATAAAAAATGCGCTTTAGCAAGGCTTTGCCTTTCATGGTCTTGGGCATCAAGTGGAGCGCCACCGCGGTTTTTCTGACCAAAGTCACCGTCTTTTGCAACGGGCCTTTGCGTCCGGCCTCAAAACCAACTTTGATTTCCGCGGCAAACCCATTTCCTTCCAGCAGCTCTTTAAGCTCGGCGGCGTTGTAATATTTGACGCTGTAGGGGCTGGGATTGAAATCTTCCCTCTCGCGGTTGGCCGAGCATATCAGGAGAATTCCCCCCGGCTTAAGGACCCGTTTGGCTTCCGCGAGAAATTTTTTCGGTTCAGGGAGGTAATAGATGGCCTCAAACAGGATGAGCACGTCGAAGCCGGAGTCGGGAAAGGGGAGATTTTGGGCGTCGAATTGAAGCATCTCGACGCGGCCCTGGTAATGGCTATTGGCGATGCGCACGTTGGATTCCAGATAGTCTCCCCCCACGACCCTGCGGGCCTTTTCGGCCAAATAACCGAGCCCCCACCCCGGCCCGCAGGCGGCCTCCAAGACCTCTTTGTCCCGGCAGAACTCGCGGGCCCAATGGTAGCGGGTGTGGAGCATCTCAAGCTGCTCCGCGGAGGCCAGGTTGCCCGGGAGTTCGGTCACGGTGGAAAAATCAATCATGGTTCGCGCTCCTTGCGCCGAGCCGGCCGAGGCGGTTTTTTAAAATTTGGGCGGCGGCCTGGCCAAGTCCCGACAAGCTGCCAAGGCCGTAGCTGACATGCAGGCCGGCGAAGATAAAGGGCATTATGAAAAAATATCTTCCGTCCTTTTCTCTGCGGCTGATTTCAAAAGAGGCCGCGGCGGCCAGGATGAAATAGCTTCCCAAAATGCAGCCCAAAAGAAATCTGCCTAAGGGTGAAAATAAGGCCATGATCGTCGAAACGCCCGTCGCCGCGACGAAGGCCAGCGGGACCAGATGCCGCCATGAAACCGGCATGACGTTGCTGTGCAAAAAGGGTAAAATCACCCATACCCCGTTGGTCCAGTTGTGGTTCCAAAAGGAGCGAAAATCGGAGCGGGCGTAATAGGTGCTGACAATGTCCGGCGCCAATAGGGTTTTCCCCCCCGCTTTTTGAAGCCGCAGATTATACTCCATATCCTGGCCTCGCGGCAGGTTTTCATTGAAAAGGCCGATTTTTTGGATTGTGGTTTTTCTATAGCAGAAAAACGGAACGGTATCCACCCAAATGGGCGTCGAGGATTCCATATGGCGATAATGCGCGTTTCCCACTCCAAAAGGGTGGGAGAGGGCGCAGGCGATGGCCTTTCCGACGGAAGTGTCGTCCCTGGGGGCGATTTCCCAAATTCCACCGACATTGTCGGCCGGATAGCGCTGCATGGCTTGCACGCACTTGCCAATGTAGCGGGAATCGTAGCCTGTGTGCGCATCCATGCGCATGATGATTTCGCCGCGCGCCTGCTGGATGCCCAGATTGAGGGCGCAGGGCGTTATTTTTTTCGGGTTTTTAAGCAGGCGGATATGCGGCTGTTGGGCCGCATAGCGCGCGACAATGCTAGGCGTATCATCGGCGCTCATGCCGTCAATCACCAGAATTTCCAGACGGTCCGCGGGATAATCGTTTTCGAGGATGGAATCCAGGCATTTCCCAATGAAAGCCGCTTAGTTCCGGCAAGGAATGACGATGGAAACGAAGGGCAATGCGGCGCTCATGTTCGGCTGAGGCTGGGCTCAAAGCGTCTGGCCCAGATTTCCAAGGCGATGGGGTTGAAGATATCTTTGTAGGATATCCAAGCCTTTTGGACGGGTTGACGGCAATAGGCTTGATAGCGCCGCTTGAAGGCGCTTTGGTCTATCAGCCCCATTTGCGCCGTCAGGAAGTCTTCCTCAAGCATCTTCTCAATTTTGCTCTTGAGCTGGTCTTTGAGCCACAGGCTTTCCGGATTGCTGAAGCCTTGCTTGTCTTTGCGCCAAATGATCTCCTCGGGCAAATATTCCGCCATGGCTTTCCGCAGAATCCATTTTGTCCAGCCGCTTCTCAATTTCCACTCAGGGGCCAAAGGCAGAAGGCTATGGACCAAGCGATAGTCCAGGTAAGGAAGCCGTATTTCCCGGGCGAAGGCCATGGACATCCGGTCCTCATAGTGGACGAGAGAAGGCACTGAAAACCGGCATAGATCCGCCTGCTGGCGCTCGATGAGGCTCCCGCCGTTGAGCCCTAGGGAAAGCGCTGAGGGTTGGGTCTCCAGTGCCGGCCCGCGGATATCAATCTCTTTGGGCCGGAAAATTTTCGGCAGATAGCGCTTGGCGTCCTGCATTTCAAATTGAGCCAAAACCGTTTTTTGACGGTAAAATTCAGAAAATACTTTAGCCGCGCTATGCCACCGCCCCGTTAAAAACAGGGATTGGAGATAAAATCCCAGGTACTTCCGGTAGCCGCACAAAAGCTCGTCGGCCCCTTGGCCGCTCAGGATGACCGTGATGCCCAACTCCCTGGCTTTTTGCATCAACAGGTAATGGGCCACGTTGGAAAAACTGCCTATGGGC
>MGUX01000131.1 GCA_001800185.1 Elusimicrobia bacterium RIFCSPLOWO2_12_FULL_59_9 | reverse complement strand
CGTGATGGCGTCATGGAAAGACTGGTTGTCGTCGGGGCCTCCCAGGCTCATATTGAGGACGTTCATATTATTTTTCACGCACCATTCGATGCCGGAGATGATTCCGGAGAGGTATCCGCGTCCCTGTCCGTCGAGAACTTTGACGGCGTAGAGCTCGGCTTCGGGAGCGACGCCGATAACGGAACCCTGGGCTTGGATGGCCGCCGCGGCGATGGTCCCGGAAACATGGGTTCCGTGGCCATGGTCGTCTTCCGGCGGCGTAGGCACGGGCACGGGAATCGGCATTGAGGCGTTGGTGCCGCCTTTGACGTTGGCGACCAGGTTGGGGTGGTCCATGTCGATGCCGGTGTCGACCACGGCCACTTTGACTTTGGCGCCGCGGGTCGTGGGCCAGGCTTCCGGCGCCTTGACCTTTTTGATCCCCCAAGGAAGCTCGTTTCCGGCGGGCTGGGGCCGCGCGGGGGCTTTCATCGGGGTGAACTTCTCTATGACGGCGTTGACGGTGTCGTCGAAATCAGGGGCGGCCACCGCGTCGTTGATCCAAGTCCGGTGAGTGTCTTCGTCGATTCGGAGCACCTCGCCCGTCGCAAACAACCTGGCGTCGACGCTTTCAATCATAACCTTCGGGCTGCGGATCACCACTGCGTTGATGAGTTCCAGGTCGCGGACCACTTTATTTCCGGCCTGCTGAGCGATTTGCCGGGCGTCGGCCATGGAAACGCCCTTTTTGAAGACCACGATACGTTGAGAATCTGAGTCATCCGGACGGATCGAACCGGCCGAAGGCTCTTCGGCGCGCGCGAAATTCACGAAAAACAGCGCTGGGAAAATCACCGCAGTTAACCATTTCTTACTTGACATCTTTCCTCCTGTTTTTATGGCGTCGCGCCCCCGCCGGGTTGTCATTGCAGGATGTTTCCGGGAGCGTCGTTACTATAGCATATTTATGGGCCGAAAGACCTATATTGGCTATAGGACTTTTGGGTCGCCGGCATGGGGAGAGGAGCGCTTTTTTTCGGGGGGAAATGCGGCGCCGGCCGACAGGACGCATTGGATGCCTTCCGGAACGCTCATGCCCGTGAAAAGCAGGTCTTGCCTTCGAAAAAAGGCATAATCGCCGAAAACAAAGTGGTTGGTCGGGATGTAGACCGAAACCCACTCGCCGCGCTTGCCGCCGCTCCAATCGAAATTGATTTCACCGGTGACAAATCCGAGGCTTTTCACCCCGGCGCGGGGATACTCCACCAAAACCACTTGCTTGAAACTGGCCTGATTCTCGGGCGCGAAGACCGTCACCACCTGCTTGATGGTCGAGTAAACCCATTTAAAGCCCGGGATCAGCAGGAAAAATTTATCAACCGACTCCAACAGGTACTGCCCCAAGAAGTTGGAGGCGAAGGCGCCGGCGGCGAGGATGACGACCAAAGAGGCGGCGATTCCGACGCCCGGGATATGCCGGCCGAAGGCGACGTCGAAAGCCGGAGACAGGCTGGAATCCAAAAAGATGAGAGTCCAGGCCACGACCAAAAAAGTCAGGACGATGGGGACCAAAGAGAGCAGTCCGGTGATAAAGTACTGCTTGAGCTTCGAGGTCATGGGGAGCCGAAGGCTATTCTATATAAAACCTTTCGGAGCCACAAATATAACGACGGTGGTCAAGTGGTCAGTGGGCGAGGGGACAGATGGTAGTGGGAAAGGAGGGCGAGCTTTCAGTCCAGAGCCTGGGACGGGCTTTGGGCGCTTTTGTGCTTGTTGCCGCTTTATCACTCGATCACTTGACCACTGGACCACTTTAGGCCGCCGCTTCGTCCGGTCCGGTTCACCTGCGGGTTTTGTTCTGCTGATAGTACGTGTATTTGTGGTGCTTGCCTTTGACGAGATCCACGGGGTACTTTTCGGCGTTGTGGCGGAGCTTGGCTTTGACGGCGCGGGCGAGATCGATGCGCAGGGCGTTGGAGATGCTCAATAGGAATATGGCGATGTCGGCCACTTCATGCTCCAGCTCCGTTCTTCCCCGGCCTTTGGCGTAGAGCGACCGCGATTCTTTTTCCGGCACCCATTGAAATTTTTCCATCAACTCGGCCGCCTCGATGGCGATGGACATGCTGAGATTTTTGGGCGAATGGAATTGGTCCCATTGCCTTTCGGTGATGAAGCGGCCGACCGTTTTTTTCAGCTTGGCCAGCGTCGTGGTTTGGTCGTTTTGAGTCATCGCAGCGCTCCTTTTCCGGGCTCTTGCGCCGGGCGTAAAGCCGACAGCCCCGCGCCAGGATTTTGGCGCGGGGCTGTCTTTGGGAATTGAATTTATAGAGCCGGACCTGCGGGCAGGAAGACGACGTCGTCTTTTTCCGGGTCTTTTGACGGATGTTTTTGCTCTTTGTCGCTGGAGAGCTTGCCCAAACGCTTGAAGGACCAATCCACGTGGTATTTGTCCCCGGGCTTTAAGGCCTCTTTGAATTCGACCGGCAGTTCGGCAAATCGAATCTCAAAGCGGTCTTTGGTGGTGGAAAGCCGCACGCGCGTCTCAAACACCGTGGGGTCGGTGCGCCCGCTGAGCACGTGGCGCAGGTCGATCCAGATCTCGGTCGCGTCGCCGGCCTCGTCATAGTGACGGGCCCATTTGTCGTGGAAGACCATTTTGAAGTTTTTCTTGTCGTCGTCCATGCCGAAGTATTCCAGCTTCAGGCCGTTGAAGTCGGGCGACATGGCGACTTTTTTGCCGGGCGCAATATGGAATATGCCGTTGCGGCTGTTGCCGCGATTGAGGCTGTATTCGTAGGCGGCTTCTTCCTCATAGAGGTCGACCCAGGGACCCTCCAGGCAGACGCGGAAGCTTTCCTCCTCCCAAGGCAGGGGGGTTTTTCTGTCGTCGATGAAGATTTGCACTTTTTCGCGGTAGGTGAAGCGCGGCACTTCGCGGCAATAGCGGCCCCGGTTGGGATCGTAATCGCATTGCTCGGCCCATTCCTCGGAGCGGAGCCAAACGGCCTCGGAGCGGGTGTCTTCCGGAAGGAAGGTGAAGGTCACGCAGTCCCGGCTATAGCGGTACTGCTGCACGGAATTGAGCGAGACTTTTCCGGACCTCGGAGCAGTCAGCCGCCGCAGCGGCCGTTTTTCCGCGTCTTGGCCGGCGGCGTCCGCCTGCGAGGGCTGCGCGGCGGCGGACTGCGGCCGAACTAAAACTTTACCCGCTTTTTTGACGGCGGCCTGGACGAAATTTTTGATGTCCAAGCCGTTGTCGAAGTCGTCGCCGCGCGCCGGCTGCGCCAAGACTCCGGCGAAGGCGACGGCCGCCAGGGCGAGCATGCTGAGTGCTTTTTTCATCTTAGGGTTCATACTTGGGCTTTCCTCCGTAATCAACTTTGGTTGATGGCGACCAAGGGGCCTATGCGGTTCCTGGGTCTAAAGTCCTAGGAGGCAATGGTATCATATATTAGAGGGGAAAGTCGCAAGTGGTAAAGCGGCAGGGGGATGGGGAGTGATAAGTGGTAATGTGGTAGAGTGATAGAGTGGTAAAGTGGCGCGACGGAGCAGGACGGCCGCCGTCTCATTGACGGCGGCCGTCCCTTTTCAGATGGATGCGGCGCGGGGATGCGGCGGCCTTTTATGCGGAAAAGAACTTGCCGAACCAGGGTTTCAGCCAGTCGGAGAGCCAGGCGGCTATTCTCTGCGATATGCCGGCGGCCGGAATCAAGGCGACGACTTCCGGGACCACCGGGCGAATGCCGTGCACCTTGGCCGCGGCCAGGATTTGATCCAAAAACTGGAAACTGCCGTCAGGTTGGCGCGCCCGCAGGATAACCTGGTCGATGGCCGCCGGTATGTCCGCGGCGTTGCTGACGATCACGGGAACGACCAGGGCCGCGGTTTTGGCGAGGGCCTGCTCGAGGCCAAGCGGCTTAATGAGGCTCACGAACAACTTCCAGGCGAAGCCCATGAAGGCTTCTCCCTGCTTGTGGACCTCGTCGTTTTCCTTGTATTTGTAGGTGTTGGTCCCGTTGCGGATGCCGTTCTTGTTGGCCTTAAAGAAGAATTTACCGATCACGGGCTGGCGGGTGATGAACATCGCCAGGATGTCTCCCCATGCCTCGCTCAAGCCGCCGTTGCGGATTCCTCCGAAGCTGTCGTCGACGTTGTGCCCGAACTCATGATTGATGACGTCCGGAAGGGCGGTGTTGTTGAACTGCTCGTCGGACATGAGGAAGTTGATGCTGTGGTCCCAACGGGAATACCAGGCGTTGCCGCTGCCGGGCTCGTTGACGTTGATCGTCAGGGGCTTCTTGACGAGCGGCTCCTTGGGAACGCCTTGGGAGACGACGTAATCCAACACGTTTTGAGCGTGATAATAGCCGTTGGTTTGGGCGGTCGGGATTTCCTGGGCCTCGGCGGAGTTGAACTCTATTTTAAGCACCTTGCCGGGCTCTGTTTTTCCGGTAAATTTAAGATTTTCGCCGTTGGAATTTTTGACCTCCCCGTACTTCCCTTGCAGGCCCGCTTCCACGGGCGCCGCCTTGTCGGAACCGGTTTGGAAATCCCCGTTTTCGTCCGTCGCGACGCCTGCGGCCGCCGCGAAATCCTTAAGCCCCGTTTTTACGAGCAGATCTTTAAGGGGTTTTTTAACCAGATGCTTGACGTCCTCGTCTTTGCCCGAATCCTCAGCCGGATTGACCCAGCCTGAAACGTTGCCGGAGGGTTCCGTTGCCTCCTGGGCGTGCGCCCGGTCCTGGCTGGGAAATTGATCGCCGGTGTTGACGTCCACGGCCACCAGGATGTCGTGGTCCGGAAAGTAGATTTCCTCCACGACCCGGAACTTGCTCTCGATATTGCGCTGAGGGTCCCCCAAATAGCGCACGGAGCGCCCCATCGGCCGGGATTGCCCGTTGTCGGCCCCGGGTTCCTCGCCCAATGTTTTGACGGCCTCTATCTGAGCCGCCATGGCTTTGCTCTGAATGTCCTCTTGGGCCAGTTCTTTTTCAGAAGGCAGGGATAAGTCGGGAAATAAGTCCCCGGCCACCGAGGTGACGACGGGCTTGTCGTTGATGATCTGGATGCTGAAATTCAGGTGGCTTTCCTCAACGACGCTGCCGCGCATTTCTTGCTTGAAATAAGCGTAGAACATGTCCGAGATGCCGCTTTTGCCCGCCACCTTATGAACATAGACGACCTTCAGGTTCTGCGGCTTGATGTTTCCGATGCGGGCGGCGTTTTCTTTCAACCAGCGTATCAGGGCGTTTTGAACGTTCTGGTCGTTGGGAATCTCGGCTTGGGGAAACTCTAAGAGGAAAGGCGTGCGTTGGAGTATCGAAAGGTGGGGAATAGTCTTCGGCGTCCGCGATGCTCGACGCGGCAGTCTGGCTTGCGTCGGGACAAGCGCCCGCGAGGGGGCGGGGTTGGTCAGGACCAGCGAAAAAAGGGCGAGTAAGAGAACGGGCACGGCGGTTGATTTTGTTTTTCTCATAGCCCCAGTATGATATTAAGTTGCCGGAAAAACGGCATGAGTCCATGGGGCAAAAAAGTCCCGGCGTTGGGCCTAGGAAAATTCTGGGCCCATGGTCCTAAGCCGTCTGGGCCTTTTGGGAATATGGCGCGGCATATGCGCCGCGCCGGTTGCAGTTTTCCGGAGCATATATTAGGATATGGCCATGGAGCTCAAATCCAAAGCGTCCCAGACCAAGCGGTATTTTATCACCGGCATTTCGGTCATTTTGCCCTTGTGGCTGACGGTCTACATTCTGTGGCTGCTGGTCAAGATAACGGGCAATATGCTTTTCCCGGCCCTCATGCCTCTGCTTCGCGGCGTTTTTCAAGGCCCCGTGCCGGAAAGCGTCTGGCTCTTCGTTTGCGCGACGTTGGTGTGCGGGATCGTTTGGATGACCGGCTTTTTGACTTTGGAGATCATCGGCCACGGCCACTGGGAGAGGATAGACTCGCTTTTGGCGCGCGTCCCTCTGGTTCGCAGCATCCACCTGACACTGCGGCGGTTGACGAATCTGTTTGTGGCGCCCAAAAAGAAGTTTGAGCGAGTAGCCTTGGTGGAGTTCCCCCTGCCCGGGCAATACACGCTGGGATTTTTGACCCGCGAGGCCCCGGTCTTGGTCGCCGGCACGCCGCATGATCTGGTGCTGGTGCCGACGGCGCCCAATCCCACGAGCGGATTTTTGCTTTTCGTCCCGCAGTCGAAAATTCAGTTCGCGGATATGGACGTCGACGCGGCGATGGAAATGATTATTTCGGTGGGGCTCATCGGGCCGGATGTGATTCCGCTAAAGACGCGCCCTCCGGAGGGCTGATTTCAAAGCGGAGACGCGCATGCGCCTTCCGGAGCGCCGCCTCCGCCTCCCGCGGACGCTTGGCCCTGGCGAAGATAAATCCCAGATAGCGGCGCCCCTCAGGCAGCGCCGTCACCGCGTGCCCCGCTGGAATCGTAATTGAAATTTCTTCAACGCCTGGCAGTTTCAAGGCCTCCCGGCGTCCCCGCACCTCCCTAAGAATCCCGGTCCGGGGGATGGGGATCATCATCACGCCGGAAGCGAGGCTTTCCCTTTCCGCGGAGTCCATGGGCGCGCGCAGAGCGTGGCGTAGAATCAACTCCTCCAGGGACATCCCGGCTTTAAAGCGCAGGGACTTGGAGCAAAGCCCTCCGATCGAGCGCGCCGCGATTTCAATGATTTTGGGGCCGCTTGCGGGGATTCTTAGCTCGGCATGCACCGGTCCTTCCCTCAGGCCCAGAGCCCGGACGGCCTCCTGCGCGCGCCGCGCGATTTGTTTTTGCGCGGCCGCCGGGAGCCGGGAGGGGGTGACGTAGATGGTTTCCTCAAAGAACGGGCCGTCGAGGGGATCGGGCTTGTCGAAGAGGGCCAGAACCCGGAGTTTTCCCCCCGTCAGAAGGCCTTCCAGGGCCGCTTCTTTTCCGGGAATAAAATCTTCCGCCAAAATCCGCCCAAAATTTTGACTTTCCTTAGAGTCGGGACTCATTCCTCGAAGTATTTTCCCGATACGTTTAAAAGCGGAGATGAATTGGCCGGCGTCGTCGGCCCGGATGACGCCTTGGCTGGCCGACAGGCGCGCCGGCTTGAGTACGCAAGGATAGCGGACGCTCCCGGCGAAGCGCTCGGGCGCGCCGGCCGCGGAAAAAACCTTGAAATCCGGCGATGGGACGCCGGCTTTTTTGAGCAGGCCGCGCATGAGGGCTTTGTCGCGCGCCGCGCGGATGGCGGCGGCGGCGTTATGCGGCAGGGAAAGCGCCTTGGAAGCCGCCGCGGCCAAAAGAAGGGATTCTTCATCGACGCCGACCACCGCCGCCAGAGGATTTTTGAGGGCGTGCCGGGCGATTTGCCGCGCGCCGGAGGCCGGATTTTTGAAATCCAGGGTCAGGAGCCGCCCTCCGGATCGAAACTCAAGACTCTGCCGCTGGTCGGTTCCCACGACGACCTCGACGCCCAGGCGGCGCGCGGCGTCCATGAAAGCGGCCGCGCGGTAGGAGGCGGTCGGAATCAGCAAGAGGAGCCGGCTCATGATGCGGAACGGGGGCGTTAGGACCTTACTTTTTGGAAGGCTGGTAGTACGGATTGGCGCCGGAGGCGTGGTCGGTGGAATCAAGAATCTCCTCCACCTCCGGCACGGCGTCGCGTATGGAAGTCTCGATGCCTTGTCTGAGCGTGACATTGGCCATGCCGCAGCCCTGGCAGCCGCCGCCCATCTGCAGGTACACCGAGGCGCCTTTGACGTCGAGCAACTCGACAAATCCCCCGTGCGAGGCGATGGCCGGATTGATCTCGGTTTCAAACAGGCGCTCGATCTTAAGCCGGATTTCATCCGGGCCGGGCAGTTCCTTTCCGGCGTTTGGGGCGACGGGATTAGCGCCGCGCTCCAGCGCCGAGCGGATGCCGGAGCCTATCTTTTTGGCCAAGGGCGCCCAGTTGCCCGCGTCTTTCTTGGTCACCTGAACCCAATCTCCCGAGATTCGCACCTCGGAGACCTCGAGAATTTCAAATAGCGCCAGGGCCAGGGGCGATTCCGCCGCTTGCCGCGCCTCGGAGTAGGTGACCGTGCGGCCGGGAAGAAGGGGCCGGTTGACGGCGAATTTGCAGCGGGTGGGATTTCCGGCCGAAAGGCTTGCGGTGATCTTAATTTCCTGTTTCATGGGGTTTCTCGCTCAGTAACTGGGGAAAAGCGGATCGATTTCCTTAGACCAAGCCTCCAGGCCGCCTTTTAAAGCCTTCACGTTCACGAAGCCTTGGGTGCGTAGATTGGAAGCGGCTTCGCGGCTCATCTTGCCGTCATGGCAGACCAGCACGAACTCGGAGTCTTTGGGCCAGCGGGTGAGAACTTCCTCCACGAGCTCTTGGGTGGCCGGGCGGGCCTCTTCCAGATGGAGCATTTCAAACTCCTCCGGCGTCCGGATATCGATGACTTTAAAAGCCGCCTTCTCAAGGCGCATCTGCAATTCTTGGGGGCTTAAAGAGAGAGCCTGCTCGACGTCAGCGCTGCTTTTTATGTGCTGGATCACCTCTTCCACATCGCCAATGGAGTGGCTTTGACAGACCTGTTCTAGAGTCTCGCCGGGCTGAAAACCGCAACTGGAGCATCCGCCGACATGATAGCGCGAAAATAAGGCGCTTTGGGCCCCCGGATAGGCGTCCAGAATTTCCTGCATGGTGGAATTTTTCGTTATTTCAATCGCTGTCGACATGAGTTTCTCCTGAGTCTATGGCCCCTACTCTAAGTATAGCCGCGGGCGCCCGTCGATGTCAAGCCGTCGTTGAGATTATCCAGTTCCGCCTTGAGCGGCTCAAGGCCCGTAAAGCGGATGGCGTAAATGCCCAATTTCCTCGCCCCTTCGACGTTTTCCGGCAAATCGTCGACAAAAACGGATTCCGCGGCTTTCACTCCCGCCAGGTTCAAGGCGGAGCGGTACATCTCGCGCTCCGGTTTGCGGTGGCCGACTTCAAAGGAAAGCGCCGCGCCGTCCACCCGGCTCAGGAAATCATAGTTGCGGATCAAAAACCGGTAATGCAGATCGTTGGTGTTGGACAGCAGATAAATTTTCGAGCGCTTTTTAAGATCGAGCATCAGCTCGACGACCTCCTTGTTTTCGCTGAAATGGCTGCCCCAGATTTTTGAGAAGGCCTCAAGATCGCCCCGGAATTTAAGCTGTTTTTTAACCTCATCAAAAAATTCCTGGGAGCTGAGGAGGCCTCTTTCGTACCGGTCTTCCAGTCCCGAGTCCAGGAAAAACTTTTTGACCGCGATCAAGGAGACGCTGGTGTTCCGGATGAGCTCAAGCGCCAGTTTGTGCAGGCTGAATTTTAATAGGACGTTTCCGATATCGAAGAAAAAAGCTTTGATCGGCCGCATGAACCCTATTCTACTATTTTTGCCGGAACTTCATCCCCTTTCCCGGGATTGCCATTTTTGGAACGGATAATGTATGATTTCAAAGCGTTGCAAGGGGGAGTGTCGATGTTTGAAGTTTTTTTAAACGCCGTTCCTGAGGACCTGGTAAAAATCGCCCTCTCGATGCTTTTGGGCGGCCTTCTGGGCTTTGAGAGGGAGTTTCACGACAAGCCCGCGGGTTTTAAGACCAACGTTCTTATTTCTTTGGGAGCGACCCTTTTTTCCATCGTCTCTTTGAAGGTGGGCGCCGCCTATTTTCAGGACCCGGGACGCATCGCGGCGCAAATCGTCACCGGCGTCGGCTTTCTGGGCACCGGCGCCATCCTGCGGGAGGGCGCGCATATCACGGGGCTCACGACGGCGGCCATGATTTGGCTGGTCGCCTCCGTCGGCTGCGGCGTGGGATTCGGCTATTACAAGATCAGCGCCTTTACGACCGTCGGGGCTTTGATCGTTCAACTCGTGCTTTTCCGGCTCGACCATCTCATTTTGGCTAAAAAAACCCGCCAGCATATTTATCACATCCGCTGCTCTCCCGACCCCAACAGCCCCAAAATGGTGCTGGAGCTCTTTAACCGCTTCTTCATCCGCTTGTTGGATAAAAAGGTGACCCGGCAGAAAGACGTCTTTTTCATGGAAGTGCACACCATCGGCGGCCAGTGGCTCCATGACGAATTTCTTCAGACCCTGCTTAAATCCGAATACGTCGAAGAAGTTAAGTTCTGACGCGGCTTTCGGGTCAATAAAAAACCCATGCTTTTTAAAGCATGGGTTTTTTTGAACGCAGCCCGCTGTTAATTCGCGGCGGCTTCCAGCTTGGTGACGTTGGTCGCTTTGGGACCTTTGTCGGATTCCAGCAATTCAAACTCTACGGGTTGATTCTCCGAAAGGGTTCGAAATCCTTCTCCTTGGATTGAGGAATGATGGACAAATACGTCTTTGGATCCATCATCAGGAGTGATGAAACCATAGCCTTTTGCGTCATTGAACCACTTTACTTTGCCTGTCTTTGTAGCCATTACTAATTTACCTCTCTTTTTAATCCCTGGGACGGGGCATTGGCCGGGTCCCATGAGTTACTCTTGTCGCCAGAGTTAACCGGCGATCCTATTATACCACAAATTGGGCGCTTTGGGGCGGTTATTTGCACAGATAGCGGAGGAGGTCTCGCACCGAGATGATGCCCAGCGAGCGGTCGTTGCGCAGCACGGGCACGTAGCGCGAGTCGCCGACGGACATGGTATGGAAAGCGAAGGCGATCGTCGATTTTTCGGTCAAGGCGACGGGATGGGGGTCCATCACCTCTTTGACCTGAATCGAGGGGAGCTCCTTGAGGCGGAGGCCGACGCTTTTTAGAAGGGCCTTTTCGGTCAGGATGCCGGCCAGAGAGCCGGCTGCCTGGACAAGGACGCAGCCGATCTTATTGGCCTGCATCAACTCGACGGCCGATGAAACGGACGCGTCCGGCGCGACCGCGATGGCCGGCCGCGGCTTGAGCTCCGAGACCGTCCCTTCCAAGATGCGCTTCTGGAGGCCCCGGGTGGGCTGCGGCAAGTCCAATGGGGACAGAGGGTGCTGGCAGTTTTCGCATTCTTCGACGCCGGGAAGATTGTCGTGCTCGCAGGCCGGGCAAATCATGCTCCTTCCTCCGCGTCCCGCTCCGCCGGAACCTGCCAGGTTTCGGCGCCCGCGATCAAGGCCTGCAAATCCGCCGGTCTTGATTTTTTGACGGCCTCGATTTGCTGGCGCATGAGCTCCTCGTAAGTGGGGCGCTCCACGTCCCGGAAGACGCCGATGGGCACCGGAAATTTAGGCGTGTAGAGCTTGGAAAGCAAATACGCCAGGCTGGAGTCCGGATGCTTTTCGTCATGGACTAAAATCTCCGGCGGCGCCCGGCCCGGCTCAAACTCCACGATTTCGGGGACGTAGCCTCTCAGCCGGATGCCTTTGTTTTTTTCTTTCCCGAAAACAAGCGGCTTTCCGTGGCTAAGGGTCAGCGTCGTCTCTTCGCGGTGGGATCGTTCCGTGATGTCGGCGAAGGCGCCGTCGTTGAACACCTTGCAATTCTGCAAAATTTCGATGAACGCCGTGCCTTTATGGCGCGCGGCCCGCAGCAGCATCTCGGAGAGATGGTCCAAATTGGTGTCGAAAGTCCGCGCGACGAAGGTCGCCTCGGCCGCCAGAGCGATGCTGACCGGAATCATCGGCTCCTGGATGGAGCCGTAGGGGGTCGATTTGGTTTTGGTGCCCATGCGGGAGGTCGGCGAGGTCTGACCCTTGGTCAGGCCGTAAACTTCGTTATTGAAAAGCAGGATGTTGATTCCGATATTGCGCCTTAAGGCATGGATGAGATGGTTGGTGCCGATGCTCAGGCTGTCGCCGTCTCCGGTCACCACCCAAACGGAGAGGTCCGGATTGGCGCATTTGACGCCCGTGGCGATGGCCGGGGCGCGCCCGTGAATGCTGTGAAAACCATAGGTGTCGACGTAGTAGGGGAAGCGGGCGGCGCATCCGATGCCGGAGATGAACACGAATTTCTCCCGCGGAATATTCAGGGTGGGCAGGAATTTTTGCGTTTGGGCCAGGATGGCGAAATCCCCGCAGCCGGGACACCAGCGGACGATCTGGTCCGAGATGAAATCCTTACGCGTTAGCGCGGGCGGCGCGGCTTTTGTTTCCGCCATCAGACGTCTCCTTATTGCCGAGCATTTGAAGAATCTTGTTTTCGATCTCCGAAACTTTGAACGGCTGCCCCTTGACCTTGTTGAGCCCCACGGCCGGAACGAGGTAGTGCGCCCTCAAAAGAAGCAAAAACTGCCCCAGGTTCATTTCGGGCACCAGAATTTGCTCGTAATTTTTGAGAATACGGCCCAAATCGGGGGGAAAGGGATTCAAGTGGCGCACGTGGACGGCGGCGACTTCCAGGCCCTGTTTCTGCAGGTTCTGAACGGCCGAGGCGATGGCGCCGTAAGAGCTGCCCCAGCCGACCACCAGAAGCTTGCCCTGATGCGGACCCAGGATTTCCGTCGGAGGAATTTCGCGGGCGATGCGCTGGATTTTTTCGGCGCGCAAGTGGACCATGCGCTCGTGATTTTCCGGCTCGTAGCTCACATTGCCCGTGACGTCGGCTTTTTCCAAACCGCCGATGCGGTGCTCCAATCCCGGAGTTCCGGGAAGGGCCCATAGGCGCGCCAAAGTCTCGGGGTCGCGCTTGAACGGGAAAAAGCCCTCGGGCTCGGAGGCGTTTAAGCGCGGCAGCGGAGGCAGGCTGGCGACGTCCGGAATTTTCCATGGTTCGGCGCCGTTGGCCAGGTAGCCGTCGGATAGAAGCACGACGGGGGTCATGTATTTTAAGGCGATGCGCACGGCCTCGATGGTCATGTGGAAGCAATCCGAAGGGGTGGCCGGCGCCAGGATGGCGACCGGGGATTCGCCGTTTCGCCCCCCGTAAGCCTGCAGGAGGTCGGCCTGCTCCGTTTTGGTCGGCAATCCGGTGCTGGGCCCGCCGCGCTGGATATTCAGGACGATGAGCGGCAGTTCGGTGCTTACCGCCAGGCCGATGGCCTCCGATTTGAGCGCGACGCCGGGGCCGCTGGTTCCCGTCACGCCGATGTGGCCGGCGAAAGAGGCGCCGATGGCCGCGCCGACCGCGGCGATCTCGTCTTCGGCTTGAAAAGTCTTGACGCCGAAATTTTTGTGCTTGGCCAGCTCGTGCAGAATGTCGCTGGCGGGAGTGATGGGATAGCTGCCGTAAAAGAGGGTCCGTCCGGAAAGGTGCGCGGCGGCGATCAGGCCGAAAGCGGTCGCTTCATTGCCCGTGATTTTGCGGTATTTGCCGGGCTTTATCGGGGCCTTGCCGACGTGGTAATGGCTCTGGAAAAGTTCGGTGGTTTCCCCGAAGGCGTAGCCGGCGTGCAGGGCCTTGGAGTTGGCCTCCGAGATTTCCGGCATTTTCTGGAACTTCTTTTGTATCCAATCCAGGGTCGGTTCCAAGGGACGGTCGTAGAGCCAGTACATGATGCCCAGGGCGAAAAAATTCTTGCAGCGGTCGATATGGGTCCGTTTGAGGGCGGTGTCCTCCAGCGTGTTGGCGGTCAGCGTCGAGAGCGGCACGGGTATCACCCGGTAATCGGCCAGGGAGCCGTCCTCCAGGGGATTGGATTTATAGCCCGCCTTTTCCAGGTTTTGGAGCGTGAAGGTGTCGGCATTGAGGATTAAAATGCCGCCGGAGACCACGTCCTTGACGTGGGCTTTCAGGGCGGCGGGATTCATGGCGATGAGCACCTGCGGCTCGTCGCCGGGAGTGAGAATGTCTTTGGAGCTGAAGTGGATTTGGAAGCTGCTGACTCCCGGAAGCGTTCCGGCGGGAGCCCGGATTTCCGCCGGGAAATCCGGCAACGTGCTCAGATCGTTGCCGGACATCGCGGTGGCGGTGGTGAACTGCGTGCCGGAAAGCTGGATGCCGTCGCCGGAGTCCCCCGCGAAGCGGATGGTCACCGACTCAAGGGTCTCGACGGGCTTCGGTTTTGTATCGGCCATTTAAATGCGGCGGCGCGCGCTACGCTACTTCCGGCGACTCGCTCACCTTCTCCGGCTCGGGGGGAAGATTCATGACCTCGGCCGGAAAATGCGCCGCCAGATATTTGATGATCTGCCTGACGGAGACGAGCGCGACGGGGGCGTCCTTGTCGTCCACCACGGGCAGGTTGCGGTAGCCGTGGACGTGCATGAGCTCGACGGCCTCCCCCAGAGACGTGTCGCGGGTGATCGTCGTCACCTTGGGAGACATGAAATTCTTGATCGGAAGCTCCGGGTCTTTGACCTGGTTTAAGACTTTCATCAGGAAATCGCGCTCCGTGAAAATGCCCAGTATTTTACCGCCTTGGCAGACCAAGGCGGTTCCCGCGCGCTTTTCCCGCATTTGCGAAATCACGTCTTTAAGGGAGTCTCCGGCTTGGACGCGCAGCGGTTTGGGCAGGCGGATATGTCCGATTTTCTCGCTTAAGGCTTTGGTCTTGACCGACATGGCATTCAAGAGCGGCTTCCTCCGCGCTGCTTTATAAGGATAAGCGCGCATGATTTCGCCGTCAATGGCATGATAGCAAATTTGCGACGGCAAGATGATTTACAAAAGCTGGCGCAGGGCGTATTTCAGGATGCCGCCGTGGCGGTAATATTCCAGCTCTTTGGGCGTGTCGATGCGGCAGAGAACTTTGAAGCGGTTTTTGCCGCCGCCGGGGGCGAGGCAGGCGATCTCCATCTCCCGGCCCGGCTTAAAGTCCTCCGCGACGTTCTCGATATCGAAAGTTTCCTCGCCCGTCAGGCCGAGGCTCCGGCAGTTTTCTCCGAGTTTAAACTGCAGCGGCAGAATGCCCATGCCGACCAGGTTGCTGCGGTGGATGCGCTCATAGCTTTCGGCGATGACGGCGCGCACTCCCAAGAGCGCCGCGCCTTTGGCGGCCCAGTCCCTTGAGGAGCCGGAGCCGTACTCCTTTCCCGCGAGGATGAGAAGATCCGTTTTTTCCTTCGCGTAAGACATGGCCGCGTCGTAAATCGTCATGACCTCGCCGTCCGGCAGGCGCCGGGTCCAGCCGCCTTCGGTTCCGGGGGCGAGGAGGTTGCGCAGGCGGATGTTGCTGAAGGCGCCGCGCAGCATGACCTCGTGGTTGCCGCGGCGGGCCCCGAAGGAGTTGAAGTCTTTTTTCTCCACGCCCTGCTTGATCAAATACCGGCCTGCGGGACCGTCGGCCGGAATATTGCCGGCCGGGGAGATGTGGTCGGTGGTGACGCTGTCGCCCAAGAGAGCCAGCACCCGTGCCGCGGCGATGGGCCGCGGTTTCTCGGGCTCTCGGGTCATGCCGGCGAAAAACGGCGGCTTCTTGATATAGGTCGAATCTTTAGACCAGGCGAAGCGGCTGCCGCCGGGGACGCGGAGAGTTTTCCAGCGCTTGTCCCCCTGGAAAATCTTGCCGTATTGCTTATGAAACATCTCCTTCTTGATGAATTTTTGCACGGCCAGCCGGACCTCTTTTTGCGAGGGCCAGATATCCTTCAAAAACACGGGCTTGCCGGAGGCGTCGTGCCCCAGCGGTTCCCGGTAAAGGTCGATGTCCATGCGGCCCGCCAAGGCGTAAGCGACCACCAGAGGCGGGGAGGCCAGGTAGCTGGCCCGGACGGAGGGGTGAATGCGGCCTTCAAAATTCCGGTTGCCGGAAAGCACGCACGCGGCCACCAGGTTGGCGGCTTGGATGGCCTTCTCAACGGCGTCGGGCAGAGGCCCCGAGTTTCCGATGCAGGTGGTGCAGCCATAGCCGACCAGATAAAATCCGAGGCTTTCCAGAGCGGGCAAAAGCTTCGATTTTTGAAGATAGTCCATGACGACTTTGGAGCCGGGGGCGAGGCTGGTCTTGACCCAGGGTTTGGATTTGAGGCCGGCCCGCGCCGCTTTTTGGGCCAGGAGACCGGCCTGCAGCATCACCTGCGGGTTGGAGGTGTTGGTGCAACTTGTGATGGAGGCGATGACGACCGAGCCGTGGCCGAGTTCAAACCGCTGACCGTTCATTTGAACCGGAACTTTGGCGGCGGCGGGGGTGGCGGCCGTCTGTTTGGGCCAGAAGGCGCCCAAAGCTTTTTCAAATTCGGGCTTGGAGTTTCTCAATGGCACCCGGTCTTGGGGGCGCCTGGGCCCGGCCAGAGAGGGTTCCACGCGGGAGAGGTCCAACTCCAAGCTGTCCGAGTAGAGCGGAACCGGAGCGTCGTCGGTTCGAAATAGCCCCTGCTCTTTTAAATACGCTTTCACCAGCCGGATTTGTTTCGGGTCCCGCCCGGTCTGCCGGAGGTAATTGAGCGTTTCATCGTCCACCGGAAAAAATCCGGTCGTCGCTCCGTATTCCGGGGCCATATTGGCCAGCGTGGCGCGGTCAGTGAGCGCCAGCGCCGACAACCCGGCGCCGTAGAACTCCACGATTTTTCCCACGACGCCTTTTTCGCGCAGCATTTGCGTTACGGTCAAAACCAAGTCGGTGGCCGTGGCGCCTTCAGCCAGCGCGCCGGTCAGCTTGAAGCCGACCACTGGCGGCGCCAGCATGGCGATGGGCTGGCCCAGCATGGCGGCTTCCGCCTCGATTCCTCCGACGCCCCAGCCCAAAACCCCCAGGCCGCTGATCATGGTCGTGTGGGAGTCGGTGCCGACCAGCGTGTCGGGGTAGGCCGTCAGGCCCTCCGGCGTCCGCCGGCTGTAGACCACGGAAGCCAGATACTCCAGGTTCACTTGGTGGACGATGCCCGTGTCGGGCGGCACGACGCGAAAGTTGTTGAAGGCTTTTTGGCCCCAGCAGAGAAACTTGTAGCGCTCCTGGTTGCGCTTAAATTCCTTTTCCGCGTTTAGCCGAAAGGCGTCGCGCAGGCCGTAAGAGTCCACCTGCACCGAGTGGTCGATGACCAAATCCGACTGCTGCAGGGGATTTATCTTTTGCGGGTCGCCGCCGAGCGCCGCGATGGCGTCGCGCATGGCCGCCAAGTCCGCGACCGCCGGAACTCCGGTGAAATCCTGGAGGAGCACCCGGGAGGGCATGAACTGGATTTCCTTGTCCGGCTTTTGATCGGGCCGCCATCGCGCCAGGGCCTGGATGTCATCGCGGGCGACGCTGAGCCCATCCTCGTGGCGCAGGAGATTTTCCAAAAGCACTCTGATGGAGTAGGGAAGCCGGCCGATATCGCCTAGGCCGGCTTGCGCCAAGGCCCGGATACTGAAAATGCGGTAGCTGGAGCCCCCGGCCTTCAGGGTCTTTAAGGTTGAAAAAGAGTCCATCGGCTTAATAGAGGTCATTCTCGTATTGTATCAAAATTGAAAATGCCGGCGCCGGTGGAATTCGGGTTACCCTAATTTGAGAGTTGGAGGATCCATTGTCCGGAGGGGGTTTGAGTCACGCGGTTGGGGCGGCCCAAGCGGCTGAGGAGCTCCCTGTCCAGCGCCGTAGGCGCGCCCGGCAACGGCCATTCCAGGCTCCGGCCGCCGCGCTCTACCGTCAGCAATAGCTCCTCCAGAAACTCGGGCATCCATTCGGATATCATCGCGGAGGATGTGATGCCGCCGCCCAGGCTGCGGCCGCTCTTTGCGAAGGATAAATCCACTGCGAGCTGCTCGGTCAGGGCCGAAGGAGGAGCGTCAATTTCGGCCAGCTTGCCGGCGTTCATTTCCCTCCACCGGCATTCGTCTTGCGAGAGCTCCAGCCAGTAGCTTTCCTCGGGAGAGGCGTCTCCGGAATCTGCCGGCGGCGGTTGGGAAATCGGCGGCCAGTCCGCCGTTCTGCGCAGGCCCAAAGCCCAGTAAGCCGTCATGGGATGGCGGACCCATAATTGAAGCATGCCGTCGTTCACGGAGCTGAGCCAGGAGCCGTCCTTCCGCAAGGGAGCCCCCAATTCCACCCAGACCCTGCCTTCCATCGAATAAGCGCCCAACTCGGCGCGACGGCCGGCGCGCACTCCAAATACCCTTTGGCGGGCGTGCTCCAACTCGTGGGCGACCAGGGCCGGGTTGCGGCTTGAATCTTCATCCAGGTGGATGGTGTTGGCCGCCGGGTCGTAGTACGCCGAGCCGTCAATCGTAATTTTCACGCCGCTCTCCGCGGCCGAAACCGCCAAGCTGCGGCCCGTGGGAACTTCCATCAGGCGCGACACCGTTTTGCCCACCCGCACATCCATGGAATCAAGCCAGGTTTCCAGAGGGGGATTCGGATCAAGGGCGCCAAACGCCCCGAGGTTTTGAGGCCGGACAAAGCCGGGACCGCACAGAATCGCGCCGGTGATCGCCGCCAAAAGCATGCGTCGGAGTTTGTGCATTTGAATAAAAGCTTCCTTTTATATCTTACCAGCGATTAACGCCTGATGAATGAGGCTTATGGCCCAACGGGCGCTGGGCCTTTGGGCCCATTCTGGAGGGGGTAGCGGGAAATTCGGGTTAGCCGGCTTTGGGGGGAGAGATTTCGCGCATCCGGGCGGACATCTTGGCGAGGCGCTCCTTGAGGCGGGGGTTTTTTGTCTCCAGCAGCGGGATCACCTTCCTGCGGACCCAGTTGCGGGTGAAACGCTCCGAGAGGTTGGTTTCATCCCTGCGAGAGGCGAGCTGAAAAACTTTCAGGGTTTCCAAAATATCTCTGCGGCTGAGGGTCAAAAGCGGGCGGATGAGGACCGCTTTCCCAAGCTTTCTTTTCGGGGGAATGCCGCCCAGGCCGCGCGGCTCCGTGCCGCGCAACAGATGCAAAAGGACGGTTTCGGCCTGGTCGTCCAAAGTGTGGCCGGTGGCGACAACGGAAAAGCCCAGCCGGGCGGCCGCTCTTTCAAGCGCGCGGTAGCGCAGTTTTCTGGCGGCGTCCTCCAGGCTTCTTCTTTCCTTTTCGGCCAGCTTGGCCGTTTGGACGCGGACCACGGCGCAGGGGACGTTCATGCGCCGGGCGAGATTTTGAACGAAGCGCGCGTCCGCGTCCGCCCGCTTGCCCCTCAAGCCGTGGTGCACATGGAGAATATGGAGCTTCAGCCGCCAGTCGTTTTGAAGCTGGCTCAAAAGCCGCGCCAGGCAGACCGAATCCGGGCCCCCGGAGACCGCCATAAGGACTTTGTCGCCCTTGCGCAGCAAGCTTTCGTCCGCGACGTGGCGCAGGAACTTGGACCAAATTTGCGCCCAAAAAGATTTTAGCCGCATCATTTCGCAGAATTTTATCTTATTATGCCGTCTCGCGACTATGATTGACAACCCATCGCCGAAGTGTTGTAATAAGGCGGAGATTTTTCCTTCCAGGAGCCCCTTATGGCGCGCGTGCTGATAGTCGACGACGAACCGGCGATTGTGGAACTTATCCACGACGTTTTGGAGCAGGCCGGATATGAGACGTACTCCTGCGACGACGGACAGAAGGCTTGGGAACTGATCCAGTCCTCCCGGCCGGATCTCATCATCACCGACGTCATGCTCCCTTCGATGGACGGCTATACCCTCCAAAACCAGATCGCCCAGACGGAGGCCACTTCCAAGATTCCGGTCATCGTCATGAGCGCGCTGGTGCCGGCCAAGACGCTTTTCAGGAATGCCAAACAGGTGGTCGGCTTCATGGTTAAGCCGTTTACGGGCGATGAATTGGTTCAAAAGGTGCAGGAGGCTTTAGGCGCGAGGCCGGCCGCGGAACCGGAGAAAAAACCCGAGACCGGCGAGGGACAGGGGACCTGAGCGTGTCCGACGAGATGAATTTCGACTGCATCGTGGTCGGCGCGGGGCCGGCGGGCATCAGCGCGGCCATCACGTTGGCCAAGGCCGGGCTCTCGGTTGTCGTGCTGGAGCGCGGCGCCTATCCCGGGGCCAAAAACGTGCAGGGCGCGGTCCTATACACCCACCAGCTCGCCGAGGTGCTGCCGGATTTTTGGAAAGACCCCCAGGCCGCTCTTGAAAGGCCCATCACGGAGCAGCGCACGGTGATCGCCACGGAGGACTCGTGGGTAAGCGTGGGCTATAAATCCGAGAAATACCTGAAGGAGCCCCACAACTGCTACACCATCATCCGCGTGCGCTTCGATCAGTGGTTTTCTAAAAAGGCGGAGGAGGCGGGGGCGGAGATTTATACGGGCGTCACGGTGCGGGACGTGGCGCGCAGGGACGGCAAAATTTGCGGCGTCAAAACCGGCGACGGCGACGAGCTCTTGGCGCCGTGCGTGATCGCCTGCGACGGCGTCAACTCCATTTTGGCCCAAAAGGCGGGCTTGATCGACGAGCTCAAGGCCTCGGAAGTGGCGCTGGGCGCCAAAGAGATTTTGTCGCTTCCCGCCGGGGTCATCGAGGACCGCTTCAACCTGGAGAAGGGCGAAGGGGCGGCCACCGAGATGTTCGGCGCCCTCACTCAAGGCATGCTCGGTTACGTTTTTCTTTACACCAACAAGGACACTTTGTCTTTGGGCGTGGGCTGCAAATTGGCCGATTACCAGAAAAAAGGGCTTCGCCCCTCGGAGCATCTGGAAGCCATCAAGCAGCATCCCTTCGTGAGGCGGCTCATCGCGGGCTCAAAGACCTTGGAGTATTCCTCCCACTTGATTCCCGAGGGGGGAATGCGCTCGATGCCGCCGCTCTACACCGACGGTTTCTTGATCGCGGGCGACGCGGCCCAGATGGTCAACCCCGCTTTTCGCGAGGGCTCCAATATGGCCATGACGGCCGGCAAGCTGGCGGCCGAGACGGTCATCGAGGCCAAAAAGGCCGGCGATTTTTCCGCCGCCAAGCTATCGGCGTATGAGGACAAGCTCAAAGAGAGCTACCTCTGGCCGGACCTTGAGGAAGTTCAGGACGTGGAAGCCTGGGTCGAAGCCCGGAGCGGTTTTCTTGATTTTTATCCCAAGCTGGCCTGCGACCTGGCGCATTTGCGATTCACGGTGGACGGCCAGCCCAAAAAGGGCCACTTGGGCAAGGCCTTTTCGATGATTCAGAAGCGCGGCGCCGTGGATTTGGCCAAGGACGCGTGGATGATGCTCAAGCTCGGAAAGCGGCTGGCGGTTTGATCGCGCCCAAGGATTAAGGAGCGCCGGATTTATGAAAGAGACGGTCGAGGCGAAATTGGGGCTTCTCACCTACAAGA
>MGUX01000130.1:8636-9028 GCA_001800185.1 Elusimicrobia bacterium RIFCSPLOWO2_12_FULL_59_9 | reverse complement strand
GCGTTTCCTCCGCAAGTTTTGCCGTTTCTTGGTTCGCCAACGACAACCCCGCCGGCACGAAGTACGTGGTGGAATTGTCAACCGGCTCTTTCGGCGACGCACGCCCTGCCGGAAGCGCTGCCACGGTGGAATTGCAGCATGTCTTTAGAAATTTGACGCCCAATCTTCTCTATACGGCGCGGGTATCGGCCTTCAATCGGGACGGCGTCCAAACCGATTTTCAAACGCTGGGGAGCACTTATACTTTGGCGGCTCCTCCGCAAAATTTGCGAATCACCAGAAACGTTACGATTTTAAACAGCTCCAGCATCGACATCACCTGGGACCCCAATGGAAACGCGGCCGGGACTCCTTACGAAGTCACCCTGTCGACGAACGATTTTGCCACCACT
>MGUX01000130.1:7931-8627 GCA_001800185.1 Elusimicrobia bacterium RIFCSPLOWO2_12_FULL_59_9 | reverse complement strand
TTATCGACGCCGGTGGCCTTCTCCGCCAATTTTACATCCACTGGAACCAGCATCTCCGGCTTGCTCGGCTCGACCGCCCATTTCATCAGGATCACCGCGCGAAATCAAAACGGGGTTCCCACCGCCTTTGTGCAGGTGACGACAACAACCCCCACCGGAGTCTTCAAGACCTTGGAAGGGACGACCAGTACCGCTTCCGACACAGTGATCTCCGGATCCCTGACCTCTTTGCGCCAAGTGACTTTGAGAACCGGCTTTGATTCCTTCCCCCAGGCGGTGAAGCTCCAAATACAAGATTCCTCCAACACGGTCTGCGGCGCTATTCCCGCGGGATTTTCGGTGGACGCGACGCCGGCTCTCCAACCGTTGACCCCTCTCAGCGTGAAATTCACCTATTTGCCCGCGGACGTTTCCGGAGTGGATATGGGGCGGGTCACTCTGGCGCGCTACGATCCGGGCACCAATGCCTGCGTTCCCATTGAAACCAGAATCGACGCCAATAATTTCTCCGTCACCGCCTCCATAAACCACTTGTCGACCTATCAACTCGTTCAAGTGTCCCCTCAGGTGAATTTGGCTCAGGCGCGCATTTTCCCGAATCCCTTTTACCCCAGCCGGGGACAAGGTTGGATGACTTTCGACCGGCTCACCGCCGACAGCCAGGTCAAGATATTCACCCTTCGGGGGCAGTTGATC
>MGUX01000130.1:0-7922 GCA_001800185.1 Elusimicrobia bacterium RIFCSPLOWO2_12_FULL_59_9 | reverse complement strand
GATCTTTGAAGCGACGGCCGGCGGCTCCGGCATCGTCACTTGGAACGGCAGAAATCACTCCGGAGAGAGCGTGGCCAGCGGCGTTTATCTTTTGTTGATACAAAGCTCGAGCGGAAAACGGCTTGAGAAATTGGCGGTGATACGATGAGACGACGTTTGTCGGGACACCCGGCGGTGCTGCTCGCGGCGCTGGCGTTGTTTTCCGCCGGCTATGCGCCGACCTTGTTCGCGGCTTTCGGCCGCGAGGCGGCGGGAACGACCGGTTCCGACTTTCTCAATTTGGACGTCGGTGCCAGGGGCATCGGCATGGGGGGGGCTTTTTCGACCGCGGTCAACGATGCGACCGCCATTTATTGGAACCCGGCGGCTTTGACCCGCATCTCCAAATTTTCGGCCAACGCCATGCACAACGCGTATCTGGCCGATATCCAGTCGGATTTCGCCTCTTACGCCCATCGCCTGGATGAAGAACATGTGATCGCGGTCGCGATGCACCACATCAACATCGGGGGGATCACCCAAACCGACATCTCCGGCAGCACGCTCGGCGAGTTCAATCCCAAAAACACGGTTTATTCTTTGGCCGTGGGCCGCACGATTTTTGACATGACTGACGGGGAACGGGAGGTGGATTTGGGAATTACGGGCAAGTTTTTTTCTTCGCAAATCGTGGAAAAAGCCAGCGGTTGGGGGGTCGACGTCGGCATATTGGTGAGCTATTTCGGCCGAATTCCAAACCGCCTCGGCGTCCAAGTGCAGAATTTGGGCCAGGGTCAAAAATTCGACCAAAAAAGGGACCCGCTCCCCGCCGCCTTCAAATTTGGAGGATCGCTCACCCCCGCTCCCGGGATACTATTCTCGGCGGATGTGACCGTGCCGCAAGGGGGACAGATTCGCGGCGCGGTGGGGACGGAACTGAGCATCGTGACGCCTGAGGAAACGGACCTGCGGGCCGCCATCCGCGGAGGAATCGACACCGAGGCTTTCAAGGACCAACCCGGTTTCAGCGGCGTCAGCATGGGTTTGGGATTTTCATTCGCGCACCTTGCCATCGATTACGCCTATGTTCCCTTCGGGGAATTGGGCAATACTCAACGAATCAGCCTGTCTTTTGGGTTCTAATCCACCCTGCGGACCAGCGCCGTCGGCGCCCGCCGTACCGCTCAGCATCTTGCCCGGTTCAGGAATTTAAGTTATCCTATCTTTGATTGGCAGGGAATGCCCGAATATGCGGAGCCATTGCGCGGAGCCTGAAATCAAGGAAATCCTGATCTCCCGGGAAAAGATTCAGTCCCGGGTGCGGGAATTGGGAGAGGAAATTTCCCGCGATTATGCGGGCAAGCCTCTGATGTTGATAGGGGTTTTGAAGGGAAGCTTTATTTTTTTAGCGGACCTGATGCGCCACATCACGATTCCGTGTTCGGTCGAATTTATCTGCCTTTCCTCCTATGAGGGCGGCACGGAATCCACGGGGATCGTGCGGATGCTCTTGGACCTCCGATCGGATTCCAGCGGGCGCGAAGTCCTAATCGTGGAGGACATCGTGGACTCGGGATTGACTTTAAACTACCTTATGGACAATCTGAGGACGCGGCATCCCGCCTCGTTGGAAGTTTGCACTCTTCTCAATAAGCCGGAGGAAAGAAAAATTCCGGTTCCGGTCAAATACACGGGGTTTGAGATTCCCAATAAGTTCGTGGTGGGTTATGGATTGGATTTCCAAGAATGCTACCGGAATCTTTCATATATCGGGGTGCTGAAGGTATGACCGGGCCGAAAGACCGCCCGGCCTGCGCGCGACGGGGAACCATCCCCCGGCTTGCGGGTTTGAAGAATAATCATCGGCCCTCCGCGGCCGGTGCAGCGGGGGAGGTGTCTGGATGAACGTGGGGATGAAAGGCTTTAAGCAATTGGCCCTGTGGATTCTGGTGTTTTTTGTGATGTTGATGGTCTTTTACAACGTCAAAAAAATGCCTTTGGAGCAAGAAATCCCTTATTCCGAGTTCAAGCGGGATTTGCGCAAAGGGGACATCGCCAACGTTTCTGTCCGGGCCGATCTCATCCGCGGGGAGTACAAAACGGCCCGTGCCGGGATTCGGCGATTTAGAACCCTTCCATTGCCGGATACCAAACTGGTCGAGGACCTGGAGTCGTTCAACGTGGCGACCTTTTCGGGCGAGGCGGACCGCAGTTGGATGACCTCGCTGCTCATCAATGTGGGATGGATCGTCCTTTTCGTCGTGCTGTGGTGGGTGTTCATCATACGGCAGGTGCAGATGGGGGGCAAACAGGCTCTTTCTTTCGGGCGGTCGCGCACCGTGGCGCAAGACTCGAAGAAACAAAAGACCACTTTTAAAGACGTCGCCGCCTGTGAGGAAGCCAAAGAGGATTTGATGGAAATCGTCGAATTTCTTAGGGACCCGAAGAAATTTCAGAAGCTCGGAGGGCGGATTCCGCGGGGGGTTCTGCTCTACGGCCTGCCGGGCACGGGAAAGACGCTTCTGGCCCGGGCGGTGGCGGGGGAAGCCCGCGTTCCTTTTTATTCCGCCTCCGGATCGGAGTTCGTGGAGATGTTCGTGGGAGTGGGCGCATCCAGGGTCCGCGATCTCTTTGAGAAAGCAAAAAAGTCCGCGCCTGCGGTCGTCTTCATTGACGAGCTCGACGCGGTTGGACGGCACCGATTTGCGGGAATCGGCGGCGGACATGACGAGCGGGAGCAGACCTTGAACCAACTCTTGGTGGAGCTCGACGGTTTCGAGACGAAGGAGGGCGTGATTTTGCTCGCGGCTACCAACCGGCCCGATGTTTTGGACCCGGCGCTGCTTCGGCCCGGCCGTTTCGACCGGCAGATCAACGTGGCGGCTCCGGACCTAAACGGCCGCGAAGCCATTTTAAAAGTGCATTCCAAGCAGGTCAAGCTGGCGGATGAGAAGGACCTGAAAGTCATCGCTCAAAGGACGCCTGGCTTTGTGGGCTCGGATCTGGCGAACGTGATCAATGAGGCGGCGCTCCTGGCGGCCCGCCGCAATAAGCACCAAGTGGATTTGGAGGAGCTCGAAGAGTCCATAGAGCGCGTCATGGCGGGCCCCCAGAGAAAGAGCCGCGTCATCACCGACAAGGAAAAAAGGATAGTCGCCTATCATGAGTCGGGGCATACTTTGGTCGCCAAGCTTTTGCCCGGGAGCGACCCCGTGCATAAGGTTTCCATCATTCCCCGGGGCCCCTCTTTGGGATATACTCTGCAATTGCCCACGGAGGACAGGTATTTGGTTTCCAAACGGGAGATTATGAACAAGCTTTACGTTCTTCTGGGCGGCCGGTGCGCGGAAGAGATCGTGTTCGACGACGTCACGACCGGCGCCCACGATGATTTATCCAAGGCGACGTTGTTCGCCCAGCGCATGATTATGGAGTACGGAATGAGCGACCGCATCGGTCCCATGTCTCTCAAAAAAAAGGACGAAGAGGTGTTTTTGGGGCGCGACATCGCCCGGGGGCAGGGGTACTCGGATCAGACGGCCCAAATTATCGACGAGGAAGTGAAGAGAATTTTGACGGATTGCCAGGTAAAAGTGAGAGAAATGCTTCAGAAGCACCGGCATGTGCTCGACGCCCTGGCGATGCGGCTGGTTGAAAAAGAGCATTTGGACGCCGATGAGATCACCGCGCTGACGAACGTCGGCCTCAGCCCGGCGTGACGAGGCATTGAAGGCCGTTCTCGCCGTTTTGGCCGCCCGATTATTCCGGCTGCAGCGCTTAAAGCGGCGCAGCGCCGCCTCTTCCCAAAAATGTCAAATTTGATGGAAAAGCTTTTTGGAACGGACGGGGTTCGCGGAATTTACGGCCGCGCTCCTTTGACGCCCGCCTGGATCATGCCTCTGGGCCAGGTCACTGCCGCGCTTTTCCGGCGAAAAAATTCAGGCGGAGGCGGGGAGGTCTTCGTTGGGAGGGACACCCGCCGTTCCGGCCCGGACATCGTGCGGGCTCTGCGCAGGGGTTTTGAGCGCGCGGGCTGCGGGAAAATCGTCGACGCGGGGGTTATCTCCACTCCCGGGCTCGCCTATTTGCTTGCCCGGTACAAGCCTCTTTTCGGGGCGATGGTCTCAGCCAGCCACAATCCTCCGGCCTTCAACGGGATCAAGTTTTTTGATTCCAACGGGCTGAAGCTGGCGCCCGAGATGGAGCGTGAAATCGAAGGCCGCCTTCGCGGCGAAGCCGCCGCATCCGCCGCGGGTTTTTTGCCGGCCGCGCCGGCCTGGAAGCCTCGCGGCGGGCTCAAGCCTTCCGGCTTGCAGAGGGACTATCTCGATTTCCTGAAATCCACTTTCCCCGCGCATCTGGACCTGGGCGGGATGCGCATCGTAGTCGATTGCGGGCACGGGGCGGCCTGGCGATTTGCTCCTAGAATTTTTGAAGAGTTGGGGGCGAGGGTCCGCAAAATGGGCTGCCGTCCCAACGGCCGCAACATCAATTCCGGCTGCGGCGCGCTTGCGCCGGAGTCCATGCGCCGCGAGGTCGTTCGCGGAAAGTTCGATTGCGGGTTGTCCCTGGACGGCGACGGGGACCGGGTGATTTTTTCCGATGAGAAAGGGCATTTGATGGATGGGGATATCCTTTTGACCATCGCCGGCGTCTTTCTTAAACAGCGCCGGGTTTTGACGAGCAATAAACTGGTCATGACGGTGATGAGCAACTCCGGGATCATCGAGTTTTTGGAGGGGCGCGGCATCGCGGTTGCGCAAGTGCCCGTGGGAGACCGCAACGTCTATGCCGGCCTGGAGGCCGAGGGGGCGGTATTGGGAGGGGAGTCCTCCGGGCACATCATATTCAGGCAATTCGCCAACTCAGGCGATGGGACGTTGACGGCCTTGCAGGTTCTATCTATGCTAAAATCCATGGGCGTTCCCATGAGCCGGCTGCTGGGCCGTTTGTCCGCGGTGGAGCGTCCCGGCGCCGCGGCCCGGCGGGCGGCGGTTCCCAGGCTTTTTCCGCACATTCTCAAGAATGTGGACGCGGAAAAGAAAATACCCTTGGAAGACTGCCCGGCGCTGCGGCGGGCCTTAAAGCGGGCGCAAGCGGAGTTCCGGGGCCGGGGCCGCGTGGTTGTGCGGTATTCGGGTACGGAGCCGCTTTTGAGAATTTTGGTCGAGGGGCCGACCCGACGCCAAATCCGCCGAATCAGCGGCGAATTGGAGGGGGCGTTTCGAGAGGATATGATAAGGAGAACAACATGAGCGTATCTTTGGGCGTCAATATCGATCACGTGGCCACGTTAAGGCAGGCCCGGCGGGGCGGCGACCCTGATCCGGTTTCAGCGGCCAGAATCTGCAAAAGCGCGGGGGCCAATTCCATCGTCGTTCATTTGCGGCAGGACCGCCGCCATATTCAGGAAGAGGATTTATTGCGGCTGCGCAAGGAGGCGAAGCTGCCGCTGCATGTGGAAATGTGCAGCGCGGCCGAAATGGCGAAGATCGCCCTCAAGGTGAGGCCGGATTCCGTTTGCTTGGTTCCGGAGCGCGCCGGCGAGCTGACGACCGAGGGCGGCTTGAATCTGGGCAAAAACCAAAAGGCGATCGCGTCCTTCACCAAGCGCCTCAAGCGCGCGGGGATTATGGTGAGTTATTTCGTCGATCCCAACGCCGCGAGCGTTCGAGCCGCGCAGCAATTGGGTGCCGATGCCGTTGAGTTGTGCACCTCCAAATACGCGCTCGCGCGCAACAAGGCGGAGCAGGCAGAGGAGCTCGAAAGATTGGAGCTGGCGGGTTACCTGGCCTGCGAATTAGGCCTCGAGCTGCATGCGGGCCACGCGCTGGACTACGACAATGTGGCTCCCGTCGCCCGCATCAAAGGCTTGCGCTACCTCAACATCGGGTTTTCCATCATCGCGCGCTCTGTTTTTTCGGGCCTGAAAGAGGCCGTCGTGGAGATGCGCAGGCTCATCGACTGAGGCAAAATGTGCGGCGTCGTCGGCTATGTCGGAAGGTCACAGGCCGCCCCCGTCATCCTCGAGGGTCTTAAGTGTTTGGAATACCGGGGCTATGATTCGGCCGGGCTGGCCGTCTTAGAGCAGGGGAGCGTCGAGATACGCCGCAGCGCGGGCAAAATTTCCGCCTTGGAGGCTCTGGTTGGAAAAAATCCTTTGCGCGGAACGCTGGGAGTGGGGCATACGCGCTGGGCGACCCACGGCCGGCCTTCGGAAGTCAACGCCCACCCGCACTCCGATTGCAGCCGCGAAATCGTCGTCGTCCACAACGGAATCATTGAAAATTATCCGGCGCTGAAAGAGCGCCTTCTCCGGGAAGGGCACGCCTTCGGCTCCGAAACCGACACGGAAGTCATCTCCCACCTGATTGAGTCTCATTTGCGGCAGTTTTCTCAAACCCAAGGGGCGTTGTCCACGGCGGTCGTGGAGCCTTTGTTTTTTGAGGCGGTGCGCCGGGCTTTGAAGGAACTGCGCGGCTCCTACGCGCTTGGCATCCTCTGGACCAAGACTCCGCACCTGCTTCTGGGCGCCCGTTTTCTGTCGCCTTTGGTCGTCGGGCTTGGCGAGGGGGAGAGCTTCCTGACCTCGGACGTCGCCGCCTTTTTGAGCTACAGCCGCAAGGCGGTTTTCTTGGAGGACGGGGACATCGCCGTTTTGAGCGGCGGGGACTGCCGCTTTTTCGATTTGGACGGCAAAAAGAGGGAGAGAAAAACCATCTCGATTCATTGGGACCGGACGATGGCCGAGAAATCCGGCTACCGGCACTTCATGCTCAAGGAGATATTTGAGCAGCCCCAAACGATTGAGGACACCTTTAGAGGACGCCTGTTTCCGCTGAAGGAGAGTTTCCTGCAAACGGAGATCGGCATGCCGCCTGAGGTCCTCGCGGGGATCAAAAGGGTGCGCTTGGTGGCGTGCGGCTCCGCTTTCCATGCGGGCATGGTTGGAAAATATTTATTGGAACATTTCGCCAAGACGCCGTGCGAGGTTGAAATCGCCTCCGAATTCAGGTATCGCGCCTTGAATTTGGAGCCCGGCAGCTTGGTCGTGGCCGTCAGCCAATCGGGGGAAACGGCGGACACTTTGGCGGCGGTCCGCAGCGCCAAGAATTCCGGAGTCCCGACCCTGGGGATTTGCAACAGCGCCCAATCCTCCCTGACGCGGATGACCGACTTCACCTTATTGACGCGCTGCGGCCCGGAAATCGGCGTGGCTTCCACCAAGACTTTCACCGGCCAACTTGCGGCTCTGTATGTCTTCACTCTCCATTTCGCCTTGGCCAAGGGGGCGATCGGCGAAGCCGAAGCGCTCGGCCTTGTCAACGAGCTTTTGCAGGCGCCCGGTTTGGCGCGGGAGGGCCTGAAACTGAGCGACGCGGTCTTGGAAATAGCCAAAACCTTTTTTAAAAAGGACCACTTCCTGTATTTAGGGCGGCACCTCAATTATCCCGTCGCTTTGGAGGGGGCGTTGAAGCTTAAGGAAATTTCATACATTCACGCCGAAGGCTACGCGGCGGGAGAAATGAAGCATGGGCCCATCGCCCTCATCGACGAGGAGATGCCCGTGGTGGCCATCGCCACGGCTTCCAGGGTTTATGAAAAAATGCTCTCAAACCTGCAGGAAGCTCGCTCGCGGGGGGGCAAGATCATCGCTCTTTTGAGCGAAGGCGACGCGTCATCCCGGGAAACGGCGGATTTCAGGCTGGTCTTGCCCCGTTGTCCGGAATTCATGTCTCCCTTGGTCAACGTGATGCCTTTGCAGCTCTTGGCCTATCACATCGCCGCGCTCCGGGGGTGCGACGTGGATCAGCCTCGCAACTTGGCCAAAAGCGTGACGGTGGAGTGATGCAGAAACCTAATATTTTCGGCATCGGCGTGGACATCGTGGAAATCGGCCGCATCGAGCGTTTGGCCAAAGCCCGGGGCAATTTCTTAAAGAG
>MGUX01000129.1 GCA_001800185.1 Elusimicrobia bacterium RIFCSPLOWO2_12_FULL_59_9 | reverse complement strand
TTCTCGGCTCAAAAACTATCGGGAAGGGACTGCTACTGGCGAAGTTGGGCTAATCGTCGGGCGGAACGGCCGGCTCCGCGGCGCTTTCCATGCCAGCCGCAAGCTCCGGCAAAATGCCCATTTTGACGTAAATGGGCCGCACGGCTTTTCTTAAAGCCGGCAGCTCCCGGGCGAACCACAAGGCGCCCAGGATGCAGCACGAGCCCCCGAAGGCGAATGTGTTGGTCACGCCGATTGCCTCCGCCATGCCGCCCGCCACAAGGCTCCCGAAAGGCGCGGCGCCCAGAAACGCCATCGTAAAGAAGCTCATCACCCGGCCGCGCTTGTCGTCCTCCACGATGGTCTGCAGAATGGTGTTGCCGGCGGCGATCTGGATGATGAATCCAAAACCCGTCAACAGCATCAGCGCCATCGACAGCCACATCGTGCGCGCGAAGCAAAAAACGACGAGCCCAGCTCCCAAAACCCCGGCGGCCAGAGGGATGGCGCGCTCCAACCCCACCACCGTCCGGCGGGAGGCCAGCCACAGAGCGCCCAGCAGCGCCCCGCAGCCGGAAGCGGTCATCAGAAATCCCAGGGTGTGCGGGCCTCCGCGCAGAATCTCGCCGGTGAAAACCGGCACCAAAACCATGAAGGGAAATCCCGTCAGGCTGACCAGCGCCATCAGAAGGATGATGGAGCGGATGGGAGTGAAGCCGAAGGCATAATTCCAGCCTTCGCGCATTTGCCGGAGCGCGTCGGCCTGCGACCCCTCGCGCGCGGGCCGCTCCCGGACCCGCATCGCCGAGAGCGCGCCGATGACGGCCGAGAAGCTCGCCCCGTCTATGAAGAAGCACCAGCCCTCGCCCGCCGCGGCGATCACCACGCCGCCGATGGAAGGCCCCAAAAGCCTGGCGACGTTGACCATCGAAGAATTGAGCGCGATGGCGTTGCCCAAATCCTCTTTTTTATCGATCATCTCCACGGCGAAGGCCTGGCGGCAGGGCATATCAAAAGCGTTGACGCAGCCTTGAAAGACGCACAGGGCGATGAGGGCGGCGATGTCGATGCGCCCGGAAAACGTCAGCGCCGCCAAGGCGAAGGATTGCAGCATGGACAGGGTCTGGGTCGCGATCAAGAGCTGGCGGCGGTCCCAGCGGTCCACGAAGATGCCGGCCACGGGGGCCAGGAGGAAGATTGGAATCTGTCCCGAAAATCCAACCACGCCCAGGAGCATGGCCGAGCCCGTCAGCCGGTAAACGAGCCAACTGACGGCGACATTGCTCATCCAGGTGCCGGTGAGCGAGACGATCTGGCCGGCGAAAAACAGGCGGTAATTGCGGTAGCGCAGCGCGCGCAGCATGAAGGCGAGGCCGCCGCCCGCGGGCGCGGGTCCCGGGGCGCCGGCGCTCATCGCGCGCGGGCCCCAGCTGGTTTAGAGCTCTTAGACCCTGACCGGCAGCAAAACCATCGGAAAACCCTCATAATAAAGCCGCTTCTGGAGCGCGAACACGTTGAAGCTGTGCAGCCACCGCGAGAGCAGAGTGTCTTGAGGAAAAACGATCTGGCCTCCGAAGAAGACGGCGTTGGGATAGCTCTTGGCTATCCCCGGCGCCATCACGGCGATCTGGTCGACCAAATCGTTGCTGACCGCGTAGCGGCAATCGGCGTAATATCCCTTTCGCCGCATGAGCGCCACGTAGAGGCCGAGTTCTCTCCGGGTTTTTTCCTCCAGCTTGTCCACTTCGCCGGCGCCTTTGAAATTGCCGGCGTCCACCAGCGCGATTTGGACGAAGACGAAGTTGCGAAAAGTGTCGCCGAAGACGCGGGGGATGTTGAAAAGCGTGTGCAGCCCAAGGCCGTTGAAGCCGCTGACCAACACCACGGCGGTCTTGGCTTTGCGGTCAAATTCCGGAGCGGCGCCCGGTGCCCGCTCGCCGGAGTCGGCCTCGGGCATCGAGGACACGTCCACGAGGCGGTCGAGGCGGCTGAGCATGCGGCCGGTGCTGTCATAATGGGCGCGGATGGTCATCACCATGAGGATCAGCCCTCCGGTCACCGCCAACGTCACCCAGCCTCCCTCGCGGAATTTCACCAGGACCACCGAGATCAGTATGAAAGCGCACATCGCCAGACCCAGTCCGTTGATGGAAAGCTTCTTGAGCCAAGCCTCATCGGCGGCGCGCACCTGCCACCAATGCCGCACCATACCGGCCTGCGAAAGAACGAAGGTGATGAACACGTTGATGCTGTAGAGGACCACCAGCAGCTTGACGGAGCCGCCGGTCAGGACCAGCATCCCCAAAGCGGCGGAGCCCATCAGCAGAACGCTGTTTCTAGACACGAAGCGGTCGCTGAGGGTCGCGAAGCTGGTCGGCACCCAGCGGTCTAAGGCCATATTGGCCAAAATGCGGGGGCCGTCCAGGAAGCCGGCCTGGGCCGCGATGAAAAGAAGGGCGGCCTCGGAGGCGAGCGTAAAATAAACGAAGCCCTTTTGAATTCCGGCGGGCCAACCCTGCGCGACCCGTTCCAGCAGCACGGCGTTGAGCGTCTTGCCGGCGACGGGAGCGACGTCGTAGAGCAAGTAGGCCAGGATGAGGCCGGCTGCGGTGAAGGCGAGCGACCAGGCCATGTACTTCATGGTGCGCTTGCCGGTCGCCACCCGCGGCTCGCGCAGCATCGGCAGACCGTTGCTCACCGCCTCGATGCCCGTGAAGGTGCCCGCCCCCATGCTGTAGGCGTGCATCAACAGTAACAACAGCCCCAACAGGCCGACCTCGGAGCGGGTTCGGGAGAGGTCCGCGCCCGTGGAAACGACCAGGGCCGGGAAATTCTGCGCGTGGCTCATCAGCGCGTAGACGATGACGAAAATGTGGGAAAAGACAAATGCGATGAAGATGGGAACCAGGGGCACCACCGATTCTTTGACGCCCCGCAGGTTCATGATCAGAAGAAGCAGAACTCCGATAGCGGCCGCCCACACGCGCCAGCCCTGCCATTCGGGGGGCAGGATGCTGAAAAGGGCGTCGGAACCGCTGGCAATGGAGATCGTGATCGTCAGCACGTAGTCTACCAGGAGCGAGCAGCCGGCCACCATGCCCAAGGCCGGCGACAGGAGCTTGCTGGCGACCAGATAGCTTCCCCCGCCCGTCGGGAAGAGCTCGATGATCTGCGAGTAGCTGGCGCTGATGACGAAAACCGTCGCCGCCGAGGCGAGCGCGATGAATATCGCGAGGTAGGTATGCCCGCCCAGGGCCAGGAACATCTCCTCCGGGCCGTAGCAGGAGGATGAAAGGCCGTCGGCGCCGAGGCCGACCCAGCCGAGAAAAGCGATCAAGGACAGGTTGCGGAACAGCTCCGGGTCGTCAAGATCCTTGGGACTGCCGATAACCAAGACCCGCAACCTCCTGAACCAGCTCAAAGCGGAATCCATGGGTCATATTATACACAAAGGCCTGAGCAAAGACGCAGGGACGACTACCGCAGCACGCGAGGCTTGAAAATTTATAGAATTTAAACGTGGCCAGGGGAAAAAATATATCTTTCGGCCGGTCTCTTGTCGCGGCACTCATGCTCCTGTGCGGATTTTCAGCCTGTCGCCAGGCGGCCGACCGCGGCGCCGAAACAGGCGGAAGCATACAAACGTCAACCGGCGCGGCTGCCGCGACCGCCGTCAAAGAAAACCTCAAGACTTGGTCTTTTGAGGACGCGGCGGCGGATCTTCTTCCTCCTTATATAAGCGCCGCCGCCGGCTCCTGGTCCATCCAAACCGTGGAAGATGCCCCTTCCGGGGTTAAGGTCCTCGTTCAACGCAGCAAGGGTTCGGGGGACTTTTTCAACCTCGCCTTCGTCAAAGACTCCTCCTACAAAAACCTGGAGCTGTCGGTCCGGCTCAAGGCCTTGGCCGGCGGGGAGGAACAGGGCGGAGGCGTCCTGTGGCGCTACCAAGACTCCCGCAATTACTACATCGCCCGCGCCAACCCGCTGGAGGACAACCTCTGCCTTTACAAAGTGGTCCGCGGCAAGCGAAAGCTGCTTAAGAGCGCGCAGCTCAATATCCTTCCGGGCTGGCATGAGCTCCAAATTCAAATGCGGGGACGGCGGATAGAGTGCCTTTTCGACGGCAAGACTCTGCTGGAGGCCCAAGACTCAACCTTCCCCGAAGCCGGCCGGGTGGGGCTTTGGACCAAAGCCGACGCCCAAACCGCTTTCGACGACCTCGCGGCCGCAACTCTGCCTTAAAGGTTGTTACAAATTTCGCCTTTCTCCATCTAATCATAGGGCTTGGAAAACATGCCCTAACCCGAACATGGATTTCGAGACGCTCTACCGGCAGCAGAAAGGAGGCGTTTTTCAGTTGGCGCTGCGCCTTCTGAGAAATCCGGAAAAGGCCATGGATGCCGCGCAGGAAACATTCGTCAAGGCCTTCAAGGCCAAGGATTCCTTCAGGGGAGAGTCCAAGCCTTCCACGTGGCTGTATCGAATCGCCTACAACACCTGCCTGGCCTACGGCGACGGGAAACGCGCCCTGCCTCAATCTCTGGACTCCGCCGAACTCTTCGACGCTGAGCAGGCCGAGCCGGACGGCGCCGCTTTGCGCGAGGAGCTGCGCTCCCAGGTGGCGCGCGCCCTGGCGCGCCTTCCAGAGGACGACCGGCGGCTGCTCTGCCTGCAGATGGAGCAGGACCTTTATTATGAAGACATCGCGCATATCCTGGACTGCCCGGTGGAGGCCGTAAGAATGCGCGTGTGCCGGGCGCGGCGCAGGCTCAAGGAGATTCTGTCGCCGATGCTGGAAAAAAAAGAGGGTGGAAATGGATTGCAAAGAAATTAAAGAGAGCCTGCCGGCCTTCCAAGACGGCGAGCCGGCGGCGATTCCCGCGGCTGAAATCGAGGCGCACCTGGCGGGCTGCGGACCGTGCCGGGCCGAAGCCGAAGCGCTTCAACAAGCCTGGACTTTGTTTAAAAGCCAGTATCCTCCTGCGGAGCTGCCCGCCGAACTCGCGGTTGAGGAGCCTGCCTTTCAGCCGGCGGCCCGGTTTGGGTGGGTCCGGACGCTGATTTGGGCGGGCGCGGCGGCCGCGCTGGCGGCGGCCCTGTATTTGCCGGCGAGGAAAATGAGCGCGGCCCGGGCGGCCGCGGAAAAACGCGCGCCGCTGGGGCTGGAGGAGGCGGCGGCCCCGGCGATGGCGGAGTGGAGCTTGACCAGGCGCAGAGCGCCTGAGAAAATCGCCCTGGCATGGGCCAGGGAAATCGGAGGCGCACCCGAATGAAAACAAATCATGCGAAGCGTAGCCTGGCAATTTTTTTGGCCCTGGCTTGCGGATCCGCCTATGGGCAGGCGTTTGACGCCAAAGTGCCGAAAGGCTGGGGGTTTCACAATCCCTCCGGCGAGTACGAGGTCAAAGTGGACTCATCCGTTCAGAGGGAAGGAAAGCCCGGCGTCAGCATCCGGCCTCTGGTGCCGAAACCCTTCGAGCCCAACCAGGGAAGGTTCGGCATTCTCTACCAAACCATCCGCGCCGATAAATACAAGGGCAAGCGCATCCGATACTCGGCCTACATGTCTTGCGCGAAAATAGACGTCGCCGCCTATCTCTGGCTGCGGGTGGACGGCTCCATCAAGCACAGGGATTGGTACGACTCCAGCGGCGGCAATCCGCTGAGCTTCGCCATCGACAAGGGCAACCAATGCGGGGACGGCGACGGCGACTGGCGCCGGGCCGAGGTCGTCGTGGACGTTCCCAAGAACTCGGGCGCCATCACCTTCGGCATGTCTCTCTATGGAAACGGCGCCGTTTGGGCCAACGGCATGAGCTTTGAAGCGGTGGACGATGAAACCCCTTTGACGAGCGACGAGGCCTCTCTGCCGGAAGCGCCCGTCAATCCGCTCTGAAATATACGGAGGTCCCATGAAGAAGACGGCTAAATATATGGCGCTGGCCCTTTGTCTGGCCGGCCGCCTCAGCGAAGCAGCAGAACTCAAACCTCTGCCGGGTGGCTGGGAGATGATCGGCGCCGCCAAATCCAAATTCGAAGCGGGTCTGGACCCTTCCGTGACCCGGTCGGGAAAACCGACCGGGCATCTGCGCTCCAAAAATCTTCCGCTGGACGCATCCTCCAGGGGCGTGCTGGCGCAGACTTTTCGGGCCGATGAGTACCGGGGCAAGCGACTTCGCTACGCCGCGCAGCTCAAGTTCAAGAGCGTAGCCTACCAAGTGGGGCTGTGGATGTGGGTCATCGGCCCCAACAACAACATACTGACCTCGGACTTCATGGACGACGCCGGGCGCCTTCTCAAGGGCGATTCCGACTGGCGGGGCGTTGAAATCGTTCTCGACGTGCCCAAGAACGCCCAGCGCATCGTCTACGGCCTTCGATTGAGCGGCCCCGGCAAAGCATGGTTGAGCGACACCAAGATAGAGCCCGCGGGGCCGGACGCGCAAGTCACAGACCCCTTGGCCCGTGAAGACGACCTGCCCTTGGAGCCGGTGAACCTGTTCTAGGGGCCTAAGGACAATCGGTTGTTGTTTGCCTGGCCGCAAATTGGCATGATGGGGAGATGAAAGTTGCCGTCTTCCGGAGATGGCCGCTGGTTTTCGCCCTGGCAGGCTTGATATCGTCCCTGCACGCCCCAATCGCCTGGTCGAAAGCGCCGCCCCACCGGCCGGGCGAGCTCATCGTCAAATTCAGGAAATTTCCTTCCAATCTTCCGGGCAAATTCAATCCCCAGTCCGCCGGCGGCTTGCCAAGCAGCCTGGACCGTCTTTTGAGCGAGACGGGAGCAAGGGAGATAAAGCTTCTCTTTCCCAACTCCCAACAATCCGCCTGGCGGACGCAGTCCCTTTCCGGAAAGACGCCGACTTCCGCCGGTTTTGATGGAACCGCTCTCGTCAAGTTTCCCGAAGGAGCCGACATCGAGAATCTCGCCGCCCTTTTTGCCGCCGACCCGGACGTGGAATACGCCGAGCCCAATTATTTGTACCGGCTCTTGGCCCTGCCCAACGACTCCCTTTTTTCGCAGCAGTGGCACCTTCGAAACACCGGCCAGACCGGGTTCGCCGTCACCCAGGTCTCCAGCGATCCGGCCACGGGCACGCCGGGCGCCGACATCGATGCCGCCGCCGCTTGGGACACCACGACGGGCACGACCGCCGTGATCATCGCCATTCTCGACAGCGGCGCGTCATGGAGCCACGTCGACCTCGCGGCCAATATCTGGACCAACGACGACGCGGTGGACGGCGCGGACAACGACGGCAACGGCAAAATCGACGACCTGCGCGGCTGGGATTTCGGCGATGGCGACAACAACCCCGATGACGACAGCGGCTATGACGTTAACGGCAACCCGGACGGGAGCGCCGCCGGGCATGGGACCAACGTGGCCGGCGTCATCGGCGCCATGGGAAACAACGGCCAGGGCGCGGCGGGGGTTATGTGGAAGGTTACCCTGATGCCGGTTAAAGTCGCCGATTCCACCGGGAGCATATTCACATCCTTTTTGGCGGATGGTCTTCGCTACGCCGCCGACAACGGGGCCAAGATCATCAGTATGTCGATAGGGGGTCCCCAATCCATCACCCTAAAAAACGCCGTGGATTACGCGGACGGCAAGGGGGCTTTGCTTATCGCCGCCGCGGGAAACGAAAGCACCAGCAACCCCGACCCCTCCCCCCCAGGAGGGAGCTATCCGGCCGCTTATACCAACGTGGTGGCCGTCGCGGCGACGGATAGAACCGACAAAAAAATCAGCGCTTCCAATTACGGTTCCTGGGTGGATATCGCCGCTCCGGGTCTGGCCATCATCACCACCAGCTTGAATAACGGCTACGCCTACGCCTCGGGCACCTCCTTCGCCACCCCGATCGTGGCCGGCATCGCGGGCTTGGTCGCCTCGCGCTATCCGGAGTTTTCCAGCGCCAAGATTCGCGACCGGATATTGGCCGCCGCGGACAATATCGACAACTTCAATCCCGGCTTTGAAGGCATGCTGGGCTCAGGCCGCGCCAACGCCGCCAAGGCTGTCGCGCCCGATGTCCCGTCGGGCGTTTCGGGCTCGGCGCTGGGAATCTCTTCGATCGCCTGGTCTTGGAGCGTATCGAGCGGCGCTTTGAGCTACAACGTATATTCAGCCACTTCCTCAACTTTTTTGGACAGCGTCAATTCTACGGACACCATCGTGGCCGCGCTTTCCACCAACACGGCCTATGGGCTGCGGGTGTCCGGCGTCAATAACAGCGCCGAAAGCTCCCTTTCTCAGGCGACGACGGTCTACACCTTGGCCGCGCCTCCGACGAGCTTCGCCCTGGTTGAAGTGCATATTTCCTCCATCACCGTTGCCTGGGCCGCCAACACCAACCCCGCCGGAACCACCACGTACCGCGCCGAAATATGGAAAACCGGGGGCGCCACCACCACCCAAACGGTCTCCCTCACCAGCGCGACTTTCACCGGTCTCACGCCGGGAACGACCTATTTTCTGACGGTGGGGGCTCTCAACGGAGACGGCATCTTGACCGCTTCGGACTTGGAGATTTCCACCTCAACCTTGGGCTTGGTAGCCCCTGTTTCTCTGAGCGCGGCGGCTCTGGGAGTTTCCTCGATCACCTGGAGCTGGCCCAACGTCAATAACGAGGAGGGCTTCCGTGTGCTGACTTCCACCGGCGGAAACCTCTCCGGCGACCTGCCTCCCGACACCCTTTCCTGGACCGAAACCGGACTTTCCACCAACACGGCCTACTCCCGTCGCGCCGCCGCCTTCGCCGCCTCGGCGATTTCACTTTCCCCTTCGGCGACCGCCTATACCCTGGCGGCTCCCCCCACCGGCTTGGCCTTGGCCGGAGTCCATATCGCCTCCATCACCGTCTCCTGGGCCGCCAACACCAACCCCGCAGGAACCACCACTTATCGCGCCGAAATCTGGCAAGCCGGAGGCTCCACCACCACTCAGACGGTCTCCGTTGCCAGCGCGGCTTTCACCGGTCTTTCCTCCGGGACCACCTATTTTATCGCCCTCCGCGCCGTCAACAGCGACGGCGCTTTGACCGATTCGGGAGCCATATCAACGACGACTCTGGCTTTGGCGGCCCCCGTCTCCCTGAGCACGGCAGCTTTGGGAGTTTCCTCGATCACCTGGATCTGGCCCAACGTCAATGACGAGGAGGGCTTTCGCGTGCTGTCCTCCACCGGGGGAAACCTCTCCGGCGACCTGCCTCCCGACACCCTTTCCTGGACCGAAACCGGACTTTCCACCAACACGGCCTACTCCCGTCGCGCCGCCGCCTTCGCCGCCTCGGCGATTTCACTTTCCCCTTCGGCGACCGCCTATACCCTGGCGGCTCCCCCCACCGGCTTGGCCTTGGCCGGAGTCCATATCGCCTCCATCACCGTCTCCTGGGCCGCCAATACCAATCCCGCCGGAACCACCACTTACCGCGCCGAGATGTGGCAGGCTGGGGGCTCCACCACCACCCAAATGGTTTCCGTGACCAGCGCGGCCTTCACCGGACTTTCCTCCAGGACCACCTATTTTCTTTCCGTCCGCGCCCTCAACGGCAACGGCGTTTTGACCGCCGCAAGTCCGGTGATTTCCACCGCCACGCCGGGTTTGTCGACGCCCGCCTCCCTCAGCGCGGCGGCCTTAGGCGTCTCCAGCATCACCTGGAGCTGGCCCGACGTCACCGACAAGGACGGTTTCCGCGTCGTGTCCACTACAGGAGGGAACATTTCCGGCGACCTGCCCCCCAACACCCTTGCCTGGACCGAAACCGGGCTCTCCACCAACACGGCCTACTCCCGTCGCGTCGTCGTATTTTTCACGTCTTTGGTCTCAACCTCTCCTCTCGCCGCCGCCTACACTTTGGCCGCGACGCCGACCGGCTTCGCCTTGACGGGAGTTCACTTCACCTCCATGACCGTCGTTTGGGCCGCCAACACCAACCCGGCCGGAACCACCACTTACCGCGCCGAAATATGGCAGATTGGGGGCTCCACGACCACGCAAACCGTTTCCGTGACCAGCGCGACTTTCACCGGGCTTTCCACCGCCGCCACTTATTATTTGAGCGTGAGGCCCGCCAACGGGGACGAAATTCTCAGCGCGCCGGCGGGTCCCCTGACGGCCGCCACTTTTTCCAACGCGCCGGCGGCCTTCGCCGCAGCGGCCCAAGGAGTCTCCTCCATCACCTGGACTTGGAACAGCGTCAGCGGCGCCATCCGCTACAATTTTTATCCATCCACCGGCGGGGCGGCTATCGCCGTCGCCGCAAACTCGCTTGCCTTGGTCAAGCTTTCAACCAACGCGGCCTACAGCGGTGTGGTCTCGGTCGTCAACTCCAGCGGCGAAGGGCTTCTGTCCACGGCGGCGACCGCCTACACTCTGGCCGCGCCGCCGACGAGCTTCGCCTTGGTTGAGGTTCATTTCACCTCGGTCACCGTTTCCTGGGCCGCCAACACCAACCCGGCCGGAATCACCACCTACCGCGCCGAAATATGGAAGTCCGGCAGCGCCGCCACCGCCCAGACGGTATCCTGGACCAGCGCAACCTTCAGCAATCTGACGGGGGGAGGCACCTATTTTATGACGGTGGGCGCCTTAAACGGCGGCGGCGAATTGAGCGCTTCCGGAATCACGCTGTCCACCGTCACCCAACGGCAATTGTCAACGCAAACCGTCGTCAATTCGGGCGGTTCCGGCTCGGTCACCTTCGTCCCGCCGACGGGCAGAATCGAGCTCAGCCTGCCTCCCGGCGCTTTTGCGGAAACGGCGACGGTGATGCTGCAGATTCCGTCCGATTTTCCGAGCGCGCCTTCCGCCGCCGGCCGGCTTCAGGGCACCCGCGTCGGCATCGAAATCACGGCGGACAAGCCGCTTCAACCCGCCCAGATAGCGACCCTTTCCGTCTCCTACCGGGACGCCGACGTCGCCGGCCTGGATGAAAACAAGCTGATTTTGGCCCGCTACGACGCCGGCGGGAGCCTATGGGTTCCCTTGGTCTCCATCCCGGACCCCGCTCAGAACAAGGTCACGGGACGAACCGATCATTTCTCGCTTTTTCAAGTCATGCAGTCGAGCCCGGCGCAAACGGTCCTAAATCCAAAAATTTTTCCAAATCCCCTGCGCCCTTCGTTGGGCCACGGCGAAATGAAATTCGCCGACCTCCCGGCCGGCGCGCGCATCCGCATCTATACCGTGGCGGGAGAGTTGGTGGAGGAGCTTCAATCCAACGCCTCCGGCATCGCTTCCTGGAGCGGCCGCAATCATTCGGGCGAAAAAGCCGCCAGCGGCGTCTATTTTGTTTTTATCGAGAAAGACGGCGAGCGCAAAACCTTCAAGGCGGCGGTGCAGAGGTGAAGAAAAGTGGGGGAAGTGGTAGAGTGGTAGAGTGGTACCGTGGTAAAGTGATCAAACAGCAAAATTGGCGAATGATCAATCAACGGCATTACAATAAATTTTCTCATGTACGCTCATCCACTTTGTCTGTGACTTCCATTGCCCCTTCTTTGCGTCACTCTGCCGCTCTATCGCCCAATCACTCTACCACTCTACCACTCTACCACTCTACCACCCTGCTTGCCTTGTTCTTGCTTCTGCTTCCTCCTCTCGCGAAGGCCGGCGGCTTCAACTCCTCGGGAGTCGGCACCACGGCCGCCGGTTTTCTTAAATTGGGAGTGGGCGCGCGGGCGGTTTCCCTGGGCGAGGCCTATTCCGCCTTGGCCGACGACGCCAGCGCCGTCACCTGGAACCCCGCCGCGCTTACCCGGGTTTCAAAGCGCTCCGCCACCTTGATGCACGGCCTTCACTTGGACGATAGCTTTCTGGACTACGGGGCTTTCGCGCAGAAGCTGGGCCATTCCAGCGCCTGGGGCGCGGCCTTCCAGTATTTTTCTGCGGGCAAAATCACGGAGACGGACGCCGCCGGAACCGAGCTGGGAAAATTCGCCCCCAACGACAAGGCCGTTTCCCTAGCCCTCGCGCATCGGTTAAAGAGCGGGGTTTCCCTGGGCCTTTCCGGCAAGCTCATCCAATCAACCGTGCTCAAGTCCGCCCAAACGGCCGCGGCCGACGCCGGCCTCCTGTCCCCGTCTTATTTCGATGATCAATTCAGCTTCGCCCTGACCGTTTCCAACGCGGGGGGAAAAATGAAGTTTGAAAGCGAGTCCGAGCGCCTGCCGCTGCTCATCAAGGCGGGCGCCGCCTGGCGCGCCGAGGATATGGCGGCCTGCCTGGAGGTCGGGCTGCCCGTGGACAACAATCCCTTCGTCGCCTTCGGCGTGGAAGATATCGTGCCGGTGAGCGGGGAGTGGAGCGTGGCCGGGCGCGCGGGCATCAACACCCGCACGCTCAAAGACATCGACGGTTTCACCGGAATTTCCCTGGGGCTTGGCCTTATCCACCCGGCGTTCAGTTGGGACTACGGCTTTCTGCCCTTCGGCACGGTGGGCCTCAGCCACCGCATGTCCCTTTCCTTCCGCTTCTAGTCCGGTTTTAATATCGGAGGGTGTTTCGGCGCGACAGGCTCGCCGCGAAGAGAATCGCCTCGATCATGGAGGAAGGGTCGGCGACGCCTTTGCCGGCGATGTCGAAGGCGGTTCCGTGGGCGGGGGAAGTGCGGACCATCGGCAGGCCGATGGTCCAGTTGACGATCTTGCCGGAGGCCGCGACTTTAAGCGGCATCAGGGCCTGGTCATGGTAGAGGGCCACCAAGCCGTCGTACCTTCCTTTATAGTGTTGTTCCCAGGCGCTGTCGGCCGCGACGGGGCCGTCGATTTGAATCCCTTTCTTCCTTAATAGCGCCGCCGCCGGCCTCAAAATCCTATCCTCTTCGCCGCCAAAAAGCCCCCCCTCTCCGGCATGGGGATTCAGCCCGCAAAGAACCAGCTTCGGGGCCTTGGAAAAAGAGCGCGCGAACAGAAGCGCGGCTTGAACGACTTTTTCGACGCTCAAATCACGGATCGCGTTTAAAAGGGACCTGTGGCGGGTCACCACCACGGCCCTCAGGCTTCCGGCCGCAAAGGCCATTTCCACATGCGGGACCCCGGCGGCTTTTTCAAGGTAAGAGGTATGGTCGGGATAGGCGATTCCCGCTTTTTTCCAGGCGGTTTTTGAAATCGGCGCGGTCACGACGGCCCGCACCCTGCCCCGCATCGCCAATCGCGCCCCCAGGCTGAAGGCTTTGAAAGAGAGGGCGCCCCTTTCGCGCTCCGCAAAAGGAAAAGCGGAGTCCAGGCCGATAGGCAGCACCGGCGCCACGCCCTCGTTCCAGCCGTATCGCCTAAAGACGGACGGCAGGCCGATGAGGAGCGGACGGCAAGCGCGCTGAACCTCCCGGCGGCGCAACGCCTTGACCGCCACCTCCGGCCCTATCCCTTCGGGATCGCCCATGGAAACGGCGATGAGCGGCCGGCCCATGGTCAATCTTCTTTAGGCAAGAATACTTCTATTTTAGCGGTTCTTCTTAACTCGAGGACCAAGTCTTCCAGTTTTTTCTGCAGCTTCGAATTGTAGAGGAATTGCCGCATCTCCTCTTTGACATCCTGAAAATTCAATTTCTGGGCGGCCTTTTTTTCCTCCACCCGGATGATATGATAGCCGAAATCCGTCTGCACGATATCACTGATCTCCCCCACGGCGAGGGCGAAGGCGGCTTTCTCAAATTCGGGAACCATCATGCCCCGGATGATGGGGCCCAAATCCCCGCCTCTCTGCGCGCTGCCCGGGTCCTCGGAATGCGCCCGGGCCAGCTCGGCGAAATCCTCGCCGTCCTCCAGGTCTTTTTGAATATCTTTGATTTTATTGAGAGCCTGCGACTTTTCCACGACCGAGGCTTTCGGGGGCAATTCGATCAAGATATGCCGGGCCCGAATTCTTTCGGAGGTGGCTTCCTTGATCTGCTGCACGACCAGGCGCGTTTCCTGAGCCTCGCGCTCGGACATCCCTTCCAGGGTGCCGGTGCCGCCGTCCACCACGAACTGAATCCGCTTGAAATACTCCTGCACGTCTGAATCCTTGGGAACTTCCACCTCGGGCTTGATCGCCTTGTCGATGAGCTTGCGGATCATGATTTGATTGCGGATCCTGTCCTCGAACTGCTCGTAGTTCAGGCCTTCCTGCTTGAGCTCTTTCTGAAAAGCGGCTTCGCCTTCCTCGTCCGGAAGGACGTTGCCCTCCGCGTCCCGCTTGAACTTGCCCTTGACCTCGTCCACGCCGTTTTGCAGCTCGCGGGCGCGCACCTTGATGCTCTGGCGCTGGGCCTCCTGGGCCAAAATGGCGTCATCAACGATTTGATCGAGCACCTTGGTCTTGAGCTCCGACACCGCCGCCGTGGAGCGCAAAATCCCGGGCGACGCCTTGCGGTAGTAGGCGATGATGCTCTCCAGGCGCTTTTGGTATTCCGACAGCAGGATCGGCTTGCCGTTGACGGTCGCCACGGTGTCGTCTAAAACCTTGGCGTTCAATCCGCCGGACGCCAGCGTCAAAACCAGAGCGGCCACGACGGCCGCGCGCAGAGCTCGCGGCACTTGGACCGCCAGTGGCGAAGCTCCGGCCGCGCTCAGCCCTTTGCGAAAATCAATGAAATTCTTCATCCAGCACCTCCACGGGATATTTGTCCTGAACGGACGCCAAGTGGGCGTCCAGCTTGTTTTTCTCAAGAAGCTTCCGGATGCGGTTTTTCACCAGGTCCAAAGGCGCCTGCTTCTCCCACTCCTTATGGATGATGTGATAGCCGAACTTGCTTCGGATCACGCCTGAAATCTCGTTGGGCTTCATGCGGAAAGCGACGTCGTCGAGCTCGGGAAGAATTTCGCCGTAAATGAAGGCCGGCAGCGCGCCGCCCTGGGAGGCCGTTTCGGCGTCCAGGGATTTGGTCCGCGCCAGCTTTTGAAAATTGGCCCCGGCGCGCACCTGCCTGTAAATCTGGTCCGCCTCTTCGACCGAGCCGACCAAAATGTGGTAGAGCTTCACCTCGTTGGGATGCTGCCGGTGATAATCCACGACCTCCCCGTCGCTCACCTTGAGCAAGCTGCGCTCTTTGAGGCTCTCCAGCCACAGCTTGGTCAGAAGATAGTCCTTGAATTCTTCAAGGCGCTGTCTCTGCTCCTCTTCCATGTTCTTGATTTCCGTCCGGTATCCCGGAGAGCCGGGCACTTCGGAATCCCGCGCCGCCGCCAAAATCATTTTTTCCCGGATCAGCACGTCTAAAAACTGCCGGCGGCCGCTGGGAGCCTTCAAATAGTTCTGGTATTCCGGCGAAACGTCGTTGAGCTTTCTTTCAAACTCCTCCTGCGTGATCGTCAGCGGCCCCACTCGGGCCAGCGCCTTGTGCCCGGGCCTGCATCCGCCGGCCAACAGCGCCGACATGCCGGCGGCGCCGAGGGCCGCCCAAAACCGGCCGGCGGCGGCGCTCATGCCTGAATTTTCCACGGCCGATGATGATTTTTGCGAAGCGTCATAGCGCATGCCCGCGCGCCTTGGCTCGATCGGGAGTCATTGTACAAAATTATACCTTAGGGCTCCCCTCCGCCCCGTGCGCCCCCCTATCCCTTGGCTTTCAATACTCCCAGCACGTCCTCTAAAAAATTAAAAGGAGAGGACTCCTCCAGCGTGACCCGGAAGCCGTCTCCCTCCGGAGAGGAAAAAAACTGGATGCGGCCGGCGTAATCGCTCAAAAAGCGCCGCAGCTTGGCCGCGGAAACCTCCCGGCCGGGCTGCCAGCGCAGCTCCAGGGCTTGCGCCGATTTTTGAAGAATCGAGCGGATGCCGGTCCCCTTGAAGCCCTCCCGCAGGCGCGCGGCGTGCAATAAATTACGCACCGGCTCCGGCAAAGGCCCGCACAGGTCGGCTAAATCCGCCTGGACGGCATTGAGCGCTTTTACATCGGCATTGAGGATGCGCTTGTAGAAATTGAGGCGCTCCATCTCGCTGGGCAAGGTCTCCGGGGGAATGGACATGGGCAGCTTGACGTCCATCCATACGGCCTGATCCCGGAGCGCGTCGGCCGCGCCCGCGCCCTTGAGCCGGTCGATCTCGCCGTTTAAAAGATCGCAGTAAAACTCCAGGCCGACGGCGCTCAGAAAGCCGTGCTGCCGGCTTCCGATGAGATCGCCGGCGCCGCGCATTTCCAAATCCCGCATCGCCAGGCGAAAGCCGGAGCCGAGATCTGAAAACTCGCGCAAGGCTTCCAGGCGCTTGGCGGCCTCCTCGCTCATCTGCGGCGCCGCGCCGGCCCCGTGGAGCAGGTAGCAGGCCGCCTTCTGCCTCTCGCGGCCGATGCGCCCGCGGAGCTGATAAAGCTGCGCCAGCCCGAACTCGTGGGCGTTTTCGATAATCATCGTGTTGACCGCGGGATTGTCCAGGCCGGATTCGATGATCGAGGAGGCCGCCAGGACGTCGAATTTTTTATTAAAGAATTCCCACATCGTCTTTTCCAAAGCCGCCCCCGACAGTTGCCCGTGGGCCATTTGAATGCGCACGCCCGGCAAAAGGCCCTGCAAATACGCCAGCCGCTGCGGCAGGGTTTGAACGCGGTTGTGGACGTAATAAACCTGCCCTCCCCGCTCCAGCTCGTGCAGTATCGCCCCGCGCACCATCGCCTCATCCCACGCCGAGACGACGGTCTGCACGGCCTGCCTTCCGGCCGGCGGCGTCTCGATGAAGGAGATGGATTTAAGCCCCGCCATGGATTGGTACAAGCTTCGCGGAATGGGCGTCGCCGACAGTCCCAGAAAATCGACGTTTTTTCTCAAATTCTTGAGCCGCTCCTTGTCCTTGACCCCGAAGCGGTGCTCCTCATCCACGATGACCAGGCCCAAATCCTTGAAGCGCACGTCCTTTTGCAGCAGGCGGTGCGTTCCGATCACGACGTCGCAAACGCCCGTCTGCAGGCCGGCGAGGGTTTGCTTCTCCTCCTTGGCGGATTGAAACCTGGAGAGCCTTCCCACGCTCACCGGATATTCGGCGAAGCGCTTTCTGAAGGTGTGAAAATGTTGGTCGGCCAGGATGGTGGTCGGCACCAGCACCGCCACCTGGCGGGAGTCCAGCGCGCATTTAAAAGCCGCGCGCATTGCGACCTCGGTTTTGCCGAAGCCGACGTCGCCGACCACCAGCCGCTCCATGGCGCGCGGCGAGCACAGGTCCAGCTTGATCTCCTCGATGGCTTTTTTTTGATCGGGCGTTTCCTCAAACGGGAAGGCTTCGGCGAACTCCTCTTCGAGATGGCCGTCCGGAGCGAAGGCGTGGCCCGGCCGGGCGCGGCGCAGCGCCTCCGAGCGCAGCAGCTCGGCGGCCAGCTCCCGCACCCCCTCCTTGACCCGGTTTTGCACCGCCTCCCAGCCGCGCGTGTTGAGCGAGGAGAGCTTCGGCCTTTTTCCGTCCGCGCCGATAAATTTCTGCACCATGCCGAACTCATGCAGCGGCACGTACACCTTGTCCTCGCCCTTAAACGCCAGGCACAGGCAGTCCTGGTCTTGGATGGTTTTCATCCCCAGATACCGGGCCACTCCGTAATGGCGGTGCACCACGTAATCGCCGCCCTTTAAATCTGCCCAGCCGAATCGCTTCGGCCCGGACGCGCGCGCCCCCCCGGCCCAGCGGCCGTAGCCGACGCGGTAGGAGCGGTTGAAAATTTCTCCGCTGGTCAAAAAGGCGGCGCGGCCGCTTTCGTGAAAAAAGCCCGAGGCCAGCGGCCCGATCAAAAATTGGCACACGCCCGGCGCGAACTCCTTCAAGTCCAAAAGCTCCTGCAGCCGCTCCTCCTCTCCCCGGTTCAAGGAGAAGAGAAAAACGCGGCAGCCGGACTCGGCCCATTGCCGAATTTGGCGCAGCGCCAAGTCGACGCTGCCTTGGAAGCTCGCATGGGACTTAAAGCCCTCCTGCAATTGATGCTCTTTCCAATCCGCGCCGAGCCAGTCGCGCAGCGGGCGCGCGGGCTTGCGGTTGGCGGGAAGAAAAACGGCTCGCTCCAGGCGGCCGCTGCTGCGGTGGGTGGCGGGATCAAAGACCCGGATGGCTTCCAGGCGATTTCCGTCGAAAAGAAGCCGCGCGGGCGGGCCCGCCAAGCCGAAAACGTCGACCACCTCCCCGCGCACGGCGAAATCGCCCGGATTTTCCACGAAGCTGTCGCGCCGGTAGCCCATGCGGCTGAGCTTGTCGATAAGCGCTTGGCGGGCGAAGCGGTTTCCGGTTTGCACCTCGAGCTTCAAGGCGGCGAATTCTCCCGGCTCAAAAGTGGGCGCCCGCCACGTTTCCGAGGAGGCCACCGCGGCGCGGGCGCCGGCCTCCAGCCGCTCCAGGGCGATATTGTGGGAGAAATCATCCGTGCCGGAGAATACGGCCGGCGGCAGGCCGGAAACGCCTGGAAAGAGGGGCTCCAGCGCCTGAAACGAATTGGCGGCGTCTTCCACGTCGTCGTCGTGAGGAAGGTCCAGGGAGAGTTTAAGGCCGGGTTCCGCCTTCAGGCGCGACAAAGCGGAGTAGGCCAGGGCTCCGAAATTGGTCATTAATTTCGTGACGGGGCCTAAAGAAACTTTTTGATGGCCTGCGCCCCCCTCATGCCGACGCGCACGCCCAGACGCTTGGCCCGCCGGCTGACCGCCGACACCTTGCCGCGCAGAATATCCTCCACGCTCGACACGCCGCGAACCACCGCGCAGGTCCCGCGAAACTTGTCGGCCGCCTCCAGGTTGAGGTAGCCGCACATCAAGTAGCCCCTCCGGCCCAAGGCCAGAACCAGCGGCGCTTCCGGCAGAGAAATTTCGACGCCTTGAAAGGCTTTGCCGCCCACGCTGATGTTTCGAATCCGCATAAGTCCTCCGTTAGCCCTTATTTCCCATCCCCGCCGCTTGCCGCACCCGCTCGCACAAATCTTTCGCCAGCTCGGCGGCCGCGCGGCGCCGCCCGCGCCCCGACAAGCGCACCGGGTTTTTGCCCGAAAGCTCCGACCAGAAAACCGAAAGCCGAATCCAATCCCCGTCCGGCTGCGCCAGGGCGCCGAGGGGAAGCTCGCAGCTTCCGCCCATGCGCTTTAGAAATTCCCGCTCGCATTCCACGGCCGCCCTCGTGTCGGGATCGTCCAGCGCCCCGATGATGCCGCGGATCTCCGGCCGGTCGCCGCGGATTTCGAGGGCCAAAGCTCCCTGGCCCGGGGCGGGCACTATTTGGGCGGCGTCAAAGAGCCCCGAAATCCTGTCTTTTTTTCCAAGGCGCAAGAGGCCGGCGGCCGCCAGGATCAAGCCGTCGCAAAATCCTTCCTCCAATTTCCTCAGGCGGGTGTCGATATTGCCGCGAATGGCGGCATATTCCAGGTCGCCGCGGAGCTGCTGGAGCTGGACCCTGCGGCGCAACGAGGCGCTGGCCACGCGCGCGCCCGCCAGCAGCGCCATAAAAGCGGGCCCGCCCGGCCGCACAACCCAGGCGTCCGACGGGTCTTCCCGGACCGGATAGGCCCCCACGGCGAAAACATCCGGGAGGGCGGCCGGAAGGTCCTTGGCGGAATGCACCGCCGCGTCGATGGCGCCCTTTAAGAGAGCCTCCTCGATTTCCTTGACGAAAAGCGCCTTGCCCTGCCCCGGGCTGGAATCGGAAAAAGGCCGCTGCGCAGAAAAGCGGTCGCCGCTGGTGGTGATGATCACCAGCTCCACTTCCAGCCCGGGGTGAAGTGCCTCGAGCCGCCGCCGCACCCATCCCGCTTGGGTCGTCGCCAGAGCCGAGCCCCGCGTGCCGAGCTTGATTTTCATTCGGCCAAGCGCCTCCCGGCGCCGTCCAAGCCGTGCTTTAAATCCGCGCGGACTCCGTCGCGCGCGGCGTCCAGCCATTTAAAAAATTCCTCGGCGCGGGCTTTGACGAGGCGCTCGGCCTTCATCTGCTCGCGGCGGCGCTGCTGGAGTTGGCCGTCGACGATCTCTTTTAAGTCCTCAAGCGTGTACAGGTACACATGCTCCAGGCCGTGGACGGACTCCTCCACGTCCCGGGGCATGGCGATGTCGATGATAAACAAAGACCTGCCTTGGCGCCTGGACATCGCGATTTCGACCTGCTCGCGCTTTAAGACCGCCGTGTCGGCCCCGGTCGAGCTTAAAACCACGTCCACATGCGCCAGCATCTCGGTCAAGCTGTCCCAGCGGACGGCTTGGGCCTTGAAGCGCGCGGCCAATAGGACGGCTTTGTCGAAGGTGCGGTTGGCGACGTAAAGCTGCGCCACTTTTTCGCTCAAAAAGTATTTGGCCGCGGTCTCGGCCATCGATCCGGCGCCGATGATCAAAACCCGGCATTGGCTTAAATCTCCGAAAATTTTCTCGGCCAGCTCCACGGCGACGCCGGCCGCCGAGGTGTGCCCCGCGGCGATGGCCGTTTGGCTGCGCACCAGCTTGCCGACGTAAAGCGCCCGCTGCCAAAGCACGTTCATGACTTTTCCAGTCAGGCGCATGCCCAGGGCCGCCTCATAGGCCTGCTTCACCTGCCCCAGGATTTCGCCTTCGCCGATGACCATCGAATCCAGGCCGGAGGCGACCGCGAAAAGATGCTCGACGGCCTGCGCGTCCCGCTTGCGGTAGAGCTTGCCCTTCAAGTCGACGCCGGCGAGCTTGCCGGCGAAAGCCTCCAATTCGTCCAGGCGGCCGGCCGCCGCCTCCGGCTCGACCTCCGCGTAGATTTCAAAGCGGTTGCAGGTCGAAAGCACGGTCACCCGCTCCCAGCCGGCGCTTTTGAGCTTGCCCAGCACGGAGGCCGCCGGCGCGGCGGCCAGGAGCTCCAAGAGCTCCAGCTCCGCGCACTGATGGCTCAAGCCCGTCAGAATCAAAGCCATGGAAACGCGCTCACCGGATGCCGCCTCCGCCGGACAAGTAGCCGTGCAGCTCGCTTAAAAAATTGACGCCGTAAAAGGTGAATACGACCGCCGCGAAACCCGCCATGGACACGTAAACGGTCTTGCGCCCGCGCCAACCGGCGAAGAGCCGCATATGCAGGTAAACGACGTAAATGAGCCATGTGACCAGCGCCCAAGTTTCCTTGGCGTCCCAGCCCCAAAACCGGCCCCAGGCGTTGTAGGCCCAGACGCCGCCCATGAAAATGCCGACGGTCAGAACGGGAAAGGCGAAGCTGATGATGCGGTAGTTGAGATTATCCAGCTCCTCGATGGCCGGAAGGCGGTAGCAAAGGGCCGAGGGGCGGCGCGACTTGATCTGCCTCTCTTGAATCAAGAGCGCCAAGCCGACGCCGAAGGCGTTGGCGAAAGCGGCATAAGAGGTCATGAGGATGACGGGGTGGATGTTGATCCAATAGCTTTGCAGCGCCGGCACCAATCCGGAAACCGAAGGGTCCGCGTAGCGCAGCCCGGCGCCGATGGAAATCCAAGCCCAAGGCAGCACGAAGGCGCCCAGCACGTGCAGCCGGTGCTTGCCCTCCACCAGCCAAAAAATGACCATCATGGCCCAGCCCAAATAGCACAGCGCCCCGAAGAAAGAATTGATGGGGAAATAGTAGCGGTTCTCGGCGATGGCCCAAAAAGCCTCGACGCGCACGACGAAGGCCGCCGCATGCGCGGCGATTCCCACGCCAAGAACGTACCACATCCATAAGCTGAAATTCTCGTTTCTGGAAAACAAGTACGCGAAGGACAAGACGACGGACGCCGACAGCAGCGCGAAACCGATCTTAATCAATAAAACTTCCATGCTCCAATCTCCTCATCGCCCCCGCCGAAAGCCCGGAGGTTCAGCCCGCCCTTACGGCCGCGACCACCTCGTCGAATTCCCTGCGGAAGTCCGTCGCCCGGGAACTCCAGCCTCCCACGACCACCGACACCGCCCCGCCGCCGCCGGGATCGGGCCGCATCAAAATCCACAGCTTGCGGCGGTGGAGATAAAACAAGGCCGAAAGCCCGGCCAAAAGCCCCAAAGAGCCCGCGACCACGACGTAATATCCGGGGTCGTAGGCCGCCTGAAGGCCGGAAAAAAGGACGGGATCGACCGCTTTAAGCCGGAACGGCGGCTCAGCCTCATGCAGGCTCCCGCCTTCGTCCTCAAAAAAGCATATCCGCGGCCAATGATCAAACAGCCAAAAGCGGGAAACGGCGCCGTCCGCGCGAAGCCAACGGAAGCGCACGGCCGGATTGAGAAGCTCCACGGACCCGTTGGCGGCCCGGTTGCCCTCCGCGACGGCGAAATCGGGATAAAACAGGTCCGCCGAAACGCTGCCCTGCGCCAACCGGAGCGCTTGGTTGGGCGAGAGCGTGAGCTCCCCGGCCGCAGTCTCCACGGTGACGGAGCGGAACATGCCGGTGGCGCCCCACGAAGCCTGATAAAGGCGCACCAGCCCCATCCGCCCCAGGGACAGCGGCGCATTGACCAAAATCTTCGATTCCGCGATTTTCCGGCCGCGCACAGAGCTCGCGGCACTTGGACCGCCAGTGGCGAAGCTCCGGCCGCGCTCAAAAACCCGGACCTCGGAAGCGAAAAAACGGGGAGTGAACGTGCCCGGATAATAGCCCATGTCGAATTTATCGACCATGACCTCCCACGGGCGGCGGCGCAGGGACACCGACTCTCCCTCGGCGATCGGGAGAATTTCCTCGAAACCGAAGACCCCGCGGCACAGGGCGCCGAGCAAAATGACCACCAGGCTCACGTGCGCCACATAGGAGCCCCAGCGCTGCAGCCTGTGCTTGGAGGCCGTCAGAGCCGCGCCCGCGCCGCTCGTCGAGGCGCGAATGTGGTAGCGTTTTTTCTCCAGCACGGCCCTGGCGTGGGCCAAGGCGGACGCCTGGGACATCGGCAGCGAGAAGCTGGAGCGCAGGCGCCTTTCGAGCAGCGCTTCGGGGCCGACGTCGGCGGCGCTCTCAGGCCCCTCTCCCGGCGGCAGAGGGACGAGCCCGGGATCGGGCGGAGCGTTTTTGAGCTTGCACAAGACGATATCGAAGGCCATCAGGCCCAAAAGCCCCATAAACCAGGCGCTGGAGTACAAATGGAAAAAACCGAAAAAATCCAGCGCCGGTCCCCACCACGGATGCGCCGCAATGAAGCGCTCCACCTGCTGCGGCGCCAAGCCCCGCTGCGGAAGGAAAGTGCCCAGCGCCGCGCCGGCCGCCAGGGCGCAAAAAAGATAGACGTTGAAACGGACCGAACGCAAAAGGCTCATCAACGCATTTTACAATAAAGCCGCTTTGGCTCCCCTCTCTTTTCTTTACTAGAATCAAGGCGATGCATCATCTCAAGTGGATAGAGATCAACCTCTCCGCCATCGCCGAAAACCTGCAATCCGTACGCCGCATTCTCAAGCCCGGAACGAAGCTCATGGGAGTGGTCAAGGCGGACGCCTACGGCCATGGGGCTCTTCCCGTGGCCAAGCTGCTGGAAGAAAAAGGGGCGCAAGCGCTGGGCGTCTTGACGCTGGAGGAAGCCCTGCCGCTGAGAAAAGCCCGCATTAAAATCCCGCTGGCCTTGCTCGCGCCCTGCCTCCCTTCCCAAGCCGAGGAGGTCGTCGCCCACGGCCTGCTGCCGACGGTCGATTCCTGGGAGCTGTGCGAGGCGCTTTCAAAAAAGGCCGGAAAACCCTTCCCCGTCAATCTCGACGTCGATTTCGGCCTCGGCCGCTGGGGCATCCCGTTCAAGCAATTGCCGACATTTGTGGAAAAATTGAAAAAATTCCGCAACATACGGCTGGCATCCCTCTCGACCCATTTGGATTACGTGCCCGGAAAAAATCCCATGGACGCCGAGCGCAAAATCCGGCTGTTCAAGAGGCTGGAAAGCTCCCTGAAAAAATCCCGCCCGCATCTGCTCTGTCACGGGGCCAACAGCTCGCTGTTGATCGATTTTCCCCATTCCCAAATGGACCAGGTGCGAATCGGAAACCTTCTTTACGGCATCAACCCGTGCTCCCGGAGCCTTCCGCTGCAAAATCCGTGGCAGTTTTTTGCCCGCATCATCTCCATCAAAGACGTGGCGAAGGGAAAAACGGTGGGCTATGGCAGCGAAACCCTGGCCCCCCGGCGCATGCGCGTGGCCACTCTGCCCGTGGGCTACGCCGACGGCTTGACCATGGAGCCGGCGGAGCGCTTCATACGCCTGGGCAGCGGCTTTGAGTATTGGGGCATTCTGCGCGGCCACCAGGCGCCGTTTGTCGGGCGCTGCGGCATCGCGCACGTGCTCATCGACGTTACGGCCGTGCCCTCCGCGCGGCTTGGCGACGCCGTCTCCCTGCCTATCCGCCGCACCGCCGCCAATCCAAAAATCCCCCGCCTCCACGTCCGTTATTGACCTTTGCATAAGTAATGGAAGAATCAATCATCTTGCCCATGGCAGATCGGAAGCATAGATGCAGGACCAGAGCAACTTCTGGGACTGG
>MGUX01000128.1 GCA_001800185.1 Elusimicrobia bacterium RIFCSPLOWO2_12_FULL_59_9 | reverse complement strand
GGCCGGAGCCCATCGACAGGCTGCCGATTTCAAAGCTCCGTATGCCCGCTTCGAGATACAGGGCGCAGGCCAGCGCTTGGCCGGGAAATTGGTAGGGAGGAATATGCGGCAAAAAGCTCTTGACATCAACGTAGATGGCATGCCCTCCGGGAGGCTCCACGATGGGGACTCCGGCCTTTTTCAAGCCTTTGCCCAAATATTCCACCGAGCGGATGCGGTACTTCAAATATTCCTCATCCAGGACCTCCTCAAGACCCCTGGCGATGGCCTCCAAATCTCGCCCCGCCAAGCCGCCATACGTGGGGAATCCTTCCCCAAGGATGAGAATTTCCTTGGCTTTGCGGACCCACTCCTCGTTGTTGAGCGCCATGAATCCGCCGATGTTGGTCAAGCCGTCCTTCTTGGCGCTGACCAGGCAGCCGTCGGCAAGATCAAACATGCGCCGGGCGATTTCCGGAATCGACAGCGACCGGCACGCCGGCTCGCGCATCTTGATTAAATAGGCGTTTTCGGCGAAGCGCGCCGCGTCCAGAAGGAACGGCAACCTGTAGCGGCTGCAAATCTTCCGGACTCCCTTGAGATTTTCAATCGACGCCGGTTGGCCGCCCATCGCGTTGTTGGTCACGGTCATCAGCACCAGCGCCACGCGCTGAGGGCCGACGTCGTTGATCGTCTGCTCCAACGCCTTTAGATCCACATTGCCCTTAAAAGGCGCCTGGGTTTGAAACTCGCTGGCGCTCTTGACGGGCAAATCCACGGCGACCGATCCCGAGCCCTCCACGTTGGCGCGGGTGGTGTCGAATAAGGTGTTGGCCAGGACGTATTTTCCCGGCCCCCCAATGACGGCAAAAAGGATGCGCTCGGCCGCGCGTCCCTGGTGCACGGGGATCACTTTTTTGTACCCGGTGATTTTTTGGATCGCCGACTCGAACACGAAGAAGCTTCTTGCCCCGGCATAGGACTCGTCGCCCCGCATGATCGCCGACCACTGCTCGCTGGACATGGCGTTTGTGCCGCTGTCGGTGAGGTAGTCGATGAGCACTTTGTCGGCGGGGATATTGAACAGGTTGTAGCCCGCGCGCTCCAAAAGCTTCTTTCTTTCAGCCCGGCTCGAAAAACCCAAAGGTTCCACCGACTTGATTTTGAAGGGCTCGATGATCGTTTTCCATTGGGTCTCCATTGTTGCCATAGAAGCTCCTTGACCGCGGGGTTGATTCAATTTTAGTATAAATTGAAACTATGGCCAACCCGTTTCGCATACGCTCCTTCCGGATATCGGACCTCCGGTTGAAGCTCAAGCGCCCTTTTGTCACGGCTCTCGGGGTCAAGACGGCGACCCGCAACGCGGGTTTTCAATTGACGCTCGCCGGCGGGGCCGAAGGCTACGGCGAAGCTTCCACCTCCCTGGCCCTAAAACATTTAAGCGCCGGAAATATGGCCGCCGTTTTGCGGCGGCTCGGAGGGCGAGCCCTCGGCCAGGACTGCCGGAGATGGAGGCGCCTCATTGAAGCCGCTTGGCGGCAAGAGCCGGGCTGCCAACCGGCGGTCGCGGCTTTTGAGTGCGCTCTTCTGGACGCCTGGACGCGGGCGCTGGGAACAAGCCTCCACCGTTGGCTCGGCGCCGAAAAGAAATCGTTGAAAACGGATATCACCATTTCGGCGCTGCCTGCCAAGGCGGCCGGCCGCGCCGCCGTTGAGGCGGCGGCGGAGGGTTTCGATACCCTTAAAGTCAAGCTCGGCGCGCGCAACAGCCGGGAAGACCTTCAAAGAGTCCTGCAGGTTCGCGCCGCGGCGCCCGGCGCCCGGATTATATTGGACGGAAACCAGGGTCTGAGCGTCGAAAGCGCCTGCCGGTTCGTCGAAGCCTGCCTAAAAATTGGCGTCCGTCCGCTCTTTTTGGAACAGCCCCTTCCCCGAAGCGCCCTCACGGAGCACCGCGAACTCAGAAAACGGCTGCCCATTCCAGTGGCGCTGGATGAATCGGTGATGTCGCCCCGGCAGGCCTTGGAGGTTCTCGACGCGGAGGCCGCCGACATTTTAAACGTCAAGATCGCCAAATGCGGCATTTTAATGGCGCTCGATATCATCGCCTTGGCCACAGCCGCCGGCAAAAAGCTCATGATAGGCTGCATGCAGGAATCCGCCCGGGGACTTTCGGCCAGCGTTCATCTAGCCTGCGGGACGGGGGCCTTCAGCGCCGTCGACCTGGACTCAGACCATCTCATCGCCGGACCCCAACCGCAGGGCGACTTCGCGCGGCGCGGGCCCCTGATTAGGCTGAGCGCGCCGGCATCGTCGACCGTCGAAGAGCCCTTGCATCCCCGACGAGAATTGTGCTAATATAAGCCGGTCGCGGAGGAAGCCTTCTGTTCCTCCCAGACGAGATAAAAAATCGGAGGAGCACTGACCATGGGTGAAAAAGTTGAGAAGGTTGGAATTGCGCGTGAAGCGGGATTCCTTTATTACATCGACAAAAAGGGCGACGTGTCCCGCGCCAAGATGGCCCGCGGCGGCAAAAAAGGCGGAAAGCCCCAGAGCATCCACAAACTGGGATTGAAAAAGGAGTCGGGATACCTTTATTATCTGGACAAGAAGGGCGACGTGTCCAGAGCCAAGATGGTCAACGCATAAGCATCCGCAAATCCAAGGTTTTAGAGGAGAGCCTCGGGGCGTATCCCCGAGGCTCTCTTTTTTGCCCCGTGAATATTTGAAATAATAGCCGTATGCGCGCCCGGAACCGCCGAAACGCCCCCGCCGTCAAGCGGGCGAAATCAATTTTCAAACCCGGCTATAAGGTCGCGGCCGAGCGCGGCCGGGAGCGCCTGCTTTGGACCCGAATGATTCTCAATGCCGCATTAAAGCCCCTGGCCGCCCTGTCACACTGTCCCCGCGGCGCCCTTTCTAAAAATCCGCCGCTCCGGGAAATCCTCATTAAAGCCGTCGCGGAGGCCTCCGCCATCGCCCGGGGCGAAGGGGTGAATATCTCCCAGGCGGACATGGTCCAACGCGCCCTTCGGCTTGGACGGCAAGCGCTTTCCGGCGACAACGAACCGGAACACGGCTTGGCGCTGCTGCTCTCGCTCGCCCGCCGCCAAAATCGCTCCGTCCCTTTTCTCGATTCCCTGCGCCGCTGGTTCCGCAAGACCGCCGCGACGCCGGACGATCTCCCGTGAAGCGGAAATTACTGTCCTGTCTCCTTTTCTTGGCTCTGGCGCCCGCCCGGCTCTGGAGCGATCCGCTCAACCTTCCCTTTGCGGATCCCGGCCCCGCCTTGAACTTGATGGCGCTTGAGATCGCGCGCTCCACCGCCGATTTAAAACTCGACAATTTCAGCGCGCCCTATTTCGTCGCCTACCGGCTCACCAACCAGAGGTCCCTGACCCTGATTTCCAAATTCGGCTCCCTCGCCGGCGCTTACCAGTCCCGGCAGCAGCAACTTTATGCCGAAGTTCGCTACGGCGACTACGCGCTGGACAACACCGGCCAATACCATGAGGGCGCCGGCGGCTACGCCTCGCTGGACATGAAACCCGACGGTTTCCGGCAGGCCCTTTGGATTTTAACGGACCTCGCCTATAAATCGGCCATTGCGGACTACCTTGAGAAAAAAGCCAAACAAGCCGAGGAGTTGGACCGCGAGATGCTTCCCGATTTTTCGACGGCGGCCGTCGCGCGCTCGCTGCAGCGCCCCGCCGAACCGCCCCTGTCGGCGGAGGAATGGGGTCGGGCGCTCAACCAGATGACGCTGGGGGCCACTCAATTTCCCCATTTAACCCTGGGGCAGGCCCGCCTGGACTTCAGCGAAAATTTCGTCACCTTCTTGAATTCGGAAGGCACGCGCCTGGCCTATCCTGAAAACCTGAACACTTTGGCCCTGCAGTTGGAGGTTTCGGGGGTCGCCCCTGACGGCATGCAATTGAGCTTAAGCCGCCGCTATTTCGCGCCCCGCTGGGAAGAACTGCCCGCGCTCGATGATCTCAAGCGAAGCATGAAAGAGATGGCGTTGGAGGTCAAAAATCTTCAAAGCGCGCCCGTTCAAAAGCCCGTCACCGCTCCGGCGATTCTGGACCCAAAATCCAGCGCCGTCTTGATGCATGAGGCGCTGGGCCACCGACTTGAGGGAGAACGCCAGCGCGAAGAGGGCGGGCAAACCTTCAAAAACAGGATGGGCAAGGCGATTCTCCCGGATTTCATCAACATCATCGACGATCCGACGATGAAGGAATTTCAGGGAACCGGCCTGAACGGATATTTTCCGTTCGATGCCGAGGGTGTGGCCTCCCAAAGAGTGGTGTTGGTCGAAAAGGGAGTCCTCAAAAATTTTCTGTTGTCCAGGCGCCCCGCCGCGAATTCCGGCGCATCCAACGGCCACGGGCGAGCGTCGCTGGACCGGCGTCCGATGGGGCGCATAGGCAACCTTATCCTCCAAAGTCTTGAGACGACGCCGGTTTCAAAGCTCAAGCTCATGCTGCTGGCAGAATGCCGCCGCCGCGGGGCGCCTTATGGATTTCTAATCCGCCGGGCCTCCAGCGGCGACACGGCCACCTCGCGCCAAGTCTCCCAGGTGCTGCGCTTCTTTCCCGAGATTGTCATCCGCGTCGACGCGAAAACGGGCGAGGAAACCCTCGTGCGGGGGGTGTACATGCTTGGGACTCCCCTGGTGACCTTGAGAAAAATCATCGCCGCCGGCGACGACCCGCAAGCCGTCAACGCCTATTGCGACGCGGAGTCCGGGACGGTGATGGTCAGCCACATCGCCCCCAGCCTGCTTCTGGAGGAGGTGGAGCTGGAGCGTCTCCCCGATGACCGGCGCCGGCCGCCGATACTCAAGCCGCCCTTCTCTCCGGAAACCCCCCAATGAAACCCGCTTGGATATTGTTTACGCTATCGCTGCCGGCCTTCGGCTTCGCGCAGGAATCGGCGGTCGCTTCGGCCATCCGCGACGAAATAGCCCGCGCCACGACCTCGCTTCAAATGCCGGGGTATCCCAAGCCCTATTACGCCGGCGTCCGCTGGGACTCCGGCAGCCAGACCTCGGCGCACTTCGCCTTCGGCGCCAGGATCGGGCTTTACCGCTGGGATTACTCCTACGCCTCCGCCGACCTGCGCGTAGGGGATTATGTCCTGGACAACCACCCCGTCAGCGCTCAGCAGCTCAACACCGGCTCTTCCCTTGTGGAGCTACCCAGGGAGGCGGACGCGAAAACCGTCCGCCAAGTCCTATGGCTCCACCTGGACGCCCTCTACAAGCGCGCCGCCCAAAGCTACTTGAACAAGCAGGCGCAACGCGTGCGCAGCGGCCAGGCGGAATACGACTACGACGATTTCAGCCGCGAGGCGCCGGCCCATTTCGCTCAAGAAGAGCCCGTTGCCGCGCCCGAAACACGCGACTGGAGCGCCCCGGTCGCCCGCTGGGCCGGGCGATTTCTCAAGCCCGACGTTCTGGAAGCCGCCACGCAGTTAAATATCCAGGACAACCGGATGCTCTATCTGGACTCGGAATCAAGCGCGGTGGAGGTCCCAAGCCGCCTCACCTCCCTGTCTTTGTTTGTTAAGACCCTCACTCCGGACGGCATGCCCATCGCGCTGCGCAAAAGCTGGATCGCAAGCAGTCCGGAAATTTTATTGGAAAACCCAGCATGGGTGGCCGCTCCCGACAAGCTCCTTATGACTCTGGAGCAACTGCGCGGCGCCTCCGAGGGAAGCCCCTTCGTGGGCCCCGCAATTTTGGACCCGGAAATTTCCAGCCTATTGCTGGAA
>MGUX01000127.1 GCA_001800185.1 Elusimicrobia bacterium RIFCSPLOWO2_12_FULL_59_9 | reverse complement strand
GGCCGTCGGGGCAAAAATGTCAAAAAAACAGCGTGCGAATCTGCTCCCCGCCCATTCTCGTGCGGGCTTGCGGAATTATTGCCGCGACTTGTCGCGGCTGTCGCGGGGGATGCAATTTAGGTAAAATCGGAGCGTGACCCCGGAGAGTCCTTTTACTCCCAAGCCATCCTTCCCCTCGGCCGCGCCTGTCTGGGCCGACCGCGCTTCGGCGGCGGCTCTGGCCGCCGTGCTGCTTGTCGGAGTAGTGACGGGGCTGTGGGGAATCCGCTGGGGATTGCCCGGGAGGGCCAGGCTGCGGGCCTATCCGGAAAGTCTCCGGCTGGATCCGCAGGCGTCTCAAAGATTCGCCGAGTCCTGGGAAAAACTTTATCAAGAAATCCGGCGCGCCCATAGCGAGATGCATTCTGAGGAGCCGGTCACTTATGTCAAGGGAGTCGAGGAGTTTTCCCCGGGCTGGAATTTTCCCCCGGGCAATCTCGTCAATTCCTACCGCGCGCTGCTGCTGCAATCGGAAAATCCCGATGAAAAAAAATCCTTTATCATCCTCTCCCAGATGCGGCCGTGGAGGCTGGAGTTCAAGCCCCTCTATGTTCAATACGGCGGCAGCTTCATTTACCCGCTGGGGGTATTTGTGAAGGCGGCATCCTGGCTGGGAGGGTTCGCCGTCGTTCCCGATATCCGTCATTACCTGACGCATCCTGAGGATATGGGGAGCGCTTATCTGTCCGGCCGGCTCTTCATACTTGTTTTTCAGTTGGGCAGCCTATGGGTTCTTTACGATTTGGGCCGCCGGCTCGCGGGATGGCGCGCGGGCTTGTGCGCGGCGCTTTTTTTCGCCCTGAGCCCCATCGTCGCGGTGAATTCTCACTTGATTAAGCCCCATTGTTACGCGGCGTTTTGGTGTCTGGCGGCCGTGCGCTATGCGGTTCTGGCGTTGACGAAGGGAAGGGGGCGGGAATACCTCCTCTGCGGACTTTGCTTGGGCGTCGCGATGGGGGCCAACTTCACCTTTTTGGCGTTCACTGCGATTCTTCCATGGCTATGGTGGTGGCGATGGAAGTCGGGGGCGGCGGCGCCGGAAGAAATACGGCGCGCAGTGGCGGCGTTGGCCGCCGCCGCCGCCGTCTGCCTGCTGCTTAATCCCTATCTCCTGTTGAGCTACCGCGATTTTGCCTGGGAGATGGCCTATGCGCGAAGGAGCCGATGGAGCCTGGAGAACATGGCCACGGTCCTGCGCGAACTTTTTAATGGGATGGGGCCGGTAGTCTCGGTTGTTTCCCTTTTGGGCTTGGCCGCGGCCTTTAGGGCGGGCCAGGCCAAACGCTTTCTGGCGCTCCTTTTTGTGGGGACGTTTTTCATTCTTTGGATGGTATTGGCCCAATTCAGCGGCGGCTTCGTGACGATGTCCAGGTACTACTATCCCTGCGTCGGCTTGGCTTGTCTCATCGCCGCCATCGGCATCACGGAACCCTGCCCTCGCGCGGCGAAAATCTTGGTTCTGTCGCTCGCTTTGGCAGACGGCGGTCTGAGATGCGTCACCCATCTCGATAATATGCGGCTTGGCTCGGGTCCCCGTTCGACGCGTTTTGAAGCCGCCGCGTGGATCGACAGCCATATACCGCTCGGTGCCACAGTGGGGCTCACCCGCTACCCGGAGCCGGCGCATACGCCCCCGTTTCGTTACGACCTCTACCGCCTGATTGTCTTTGAAAGTCCCGGGTTTCTCGCGCCGGGGCACGAGCCTGAGTACATCGTTGTCGACGAGGAGTCCCGTCCCATACTGCAGGAGGGATGGGCGAAGGGCAAATATGTCGAGTTCCGGGTGTTTCGGCCTCTGAGCTTGGGCTGGGCGCGAGTTTTGGACAGCAGTTTTTACGCCAATACCGGCATGTATGTCTATAAGCGTCTTTGACCGGCCGGTGGGAGGATTCTAAATGTCGGCCGATGGAAATATTTTTTCAATCGTCATACCCGCCTATAACGAGGAAAAGTCGGTGCAGGACATCCTGGAGCGCTGCTTGGCGGCCGCAGAAAGACTGAAAACGGCCGAACTCGGCATATCGGATGTGGAGGTGTTGCTGGTCAACGACGGTTCCACGGACAAGACGGAGGAGTTTGCCCTATCGGTGCAGGGCGTTCGGGTCCTGACGCATGCGCGCAACCGCGGTTACGGAGCGGCCATAAAGACCGGCTTTGCACAGGCCAAGGGGCAACTCTTGGGCTTCCTCGACGCCGATGGAACCTGCGATCCGGAATTCTTTGGGAAACTCATCGGCCTTGCCGTGAAGGACCGGCTGGATGTGGCCGTCGGATCGCGCATGCACCCGGACAGCCGGATGCCGCCGGTCCGGATCGTCGGGAACTGGGCCTTCCGGACGCTGGTCAACATGATCGGATCCTCCTCGGTGACGGACATCGCCAGCGGGATGCGCGTTGTGCGCCGCGCGGCGCTGGAACGAATCTACCCGCTGCCCGACGGCCTTAATTTCACCCCGGCTATGAGCGTGCGCGCGATTCTCGACCGGCGCATCCGCATGGGGGAGATTCCCATGCCCTACCGGGAGCGCGTCGGCCGCTCCAAATTGAGTGTCGTCCGGGACGGGCTGCGATTTCTGGGAATCATCCTTGACACCTCCGTAACCTACCGGCCCCGCGTTTTTTTCTGGACGGCGGCTTTCGTGGCGGTCTTGGCGGCGCTCTGGGCGCTGACGTTTTCCTGGGGCGCGCCGTCAACACCGCTGGGCCACTACCTTCGGTACGAGCGGCTTGAGGACTGGATGATCTTTCGCATCATCCTGGTGACTTGGTGCCTGTCGGTCGCGGCTTTCTTCGGCGCCGTGGGGGTCGTGGCCCAGTCGTTGGCGGATGTTGTCAACGGGGAGGAACCGCGCAACTACGGCGCATGGTTTTTGGCGGCAGGCGCCTTGAGTTGGGCGGCGAGCCTATTTTTTAGCCGGCGCCTGCTGGGCTCCTACTTCTCGACGGGAACCATACCCAACGACTATTGGGTTTTCCCGCTGGTCGGAACTCTCTTCGCGCTCGTCGGCGTCGAGTTTATCGCTTTCGCACTGATGGCGCGCATGGCCCGCCTGCTCCGCGAGCGGGATCGTGAGCGAAGTCTTGCCGAATATCAAGTTGAGTCGGGCATAAGGTAAGGGCATGCATAATCGCGCTGGAATTTGGGCGGCGGCGTTGGCCATGGGCCTGGTGTTGAGGCTGGGGTTTGCCTGGCATTTGGGACATGATTTTTACCAACTCGACGAATTGGGTTACGATGCGGTCGCGCATGACTTTGCCCGGTACAATGTGATGGGCTTAAAACTGCCTCTAGTTATGGGGAGCGTCCTCATGCCCTTTTGCGTGGGATTGATTTACAAGGTTGTGGGCTACAATGTTTTTTTGGCCCGGACCCTTCAGGCGGTTCTGAGCGTGGCCGTGGTACCATTGATGGGAGCTATCGCGCAGCTCCTTTTTTCCAACTCCAGGGTGACGGTCGCCACGATAATTGTGGGCGTGTTTTACCCTTTCTTTGTTTATTACTCAGGTATTCTCATGACGGAAATCTGGTTTGCGATCGTTTTATGTCTGGGAGTATGGCTGGTCCTGCGGATTTTGTGCGCGCCGCAGGCGACTTCGGTTTGGGACGCGGTGGCGACCGGCCTGGTTTGGGGGTTGGTCGCCCTGACGCGGGGCGAGGGCCTCTATTGCGGGGCCGTCGTATTGGCAGCGACGGCGTGGGTCGGCCTCGGCCGCCTGGGAATAGATTGGAAAAAATTTGTGCTGCTGGGCCTTTTTTGGTCTCTACCGTGGGGCTTATGGGGATGGCGCAACCAGCGCTTGTCGGGCTACTTCGTCCTGGATGTCAAGGGGGGGCTGGCGCTTCTCCACGGCACCATCGCACTTGAGGAAAACGAAAAAGACACCACCTATGCGCACGCCTTATTGGAACGGATGTCCTTTTTTCAGGAGGCAAAAAAGCTTTCCATTGTTGAGCAGGACAAGGCCTACAAAAGGGAGGCCCTTCGTTTCATGCTTGCCCATCCGAGACTCACTTTCTGCCAATGGGGCAGAAAATTTGTGAATTTCTGGCGCCTTTACCCGCGCATGGACAAAGTCTACTTCGAGCATCCGAGCAACCGGCCGAATGCCGGTTTCAGCCGCCGCCTATTGGCGGTAATGAGTTTTTTGTGGGAGACGCCGCTCGTTCTTTTGGGCTGGTGGGGGCTTTGGAGGGCGCGCTCGCGCTGGATTCAAATTTTGCCGATTTATAGCCTGATCTTCGTGTATATGTGCATTCACATCATCAGCGTTTCTCAAATGCGGTATCGCCTGGCAGTCATGCCTTTTTTGATTATCTTTGCGGCAGCAGTCGTGGTCGAACAAACAATAAAGTTCCCAACGTTTCGCGGCCGCAGAAGCTACTTTTAGATGTCGTGGTTGCGTGTGCCATTGAAGCTCCGGGTGGACGAGGGGGCAAAGCAACGCCGGGACAAAATGCGGCACAAATTTAATAAATAAGGCCGGCCACTCCCGTCTGGTTAAACTGACATAAAGAATCCCCCGTCGTGGTAAAATGTATCTGTGAAGAAAACATTCTCCAACGGAGGATTCCTATTTCTCTACTGGATGGTTGTTTAATGCCCGGTCGGCAGGGAAGCCTGGGGATTCATATAATAAATCGCCTTCGTGGGGAGGGAAATTATGATCCTGCAACAAACGGGGAGTGCAGGGCGTTGGAGCGCGTGAAACATTTGGCTGCCAGAAAGATGCCGCCATATTTGATGTTGGAGCGCATGCCGGTTTATGGAGTTCAGAGGCCGCGCGAGGCATGTCATCGAGGATGGTCATCTATTCTATTGAGCCCAGCGGCACTTCTTGCTAAAACTCAAAACGCTGTCCGACGGCCGCAACTTCCAAACGATTATTCATCCCGTCAACGTCGCTTCCCACCCGGATCATCTGGGTCGAAGTCACTTCAAGACTCTGCAGTGTCCCGCTCATGGTCCAGTTTTAGGCCGTCGCCCTCGCTTGCAACGCCGCCAAGCGCTTGAGGTTGAGCAGCCATCCCATTATCCAAGCTTCTTGCCGCACATTCTCCAACATCCTTCTCAGAAATCTGCGGAATCCGTGCCAGTCTTTGGACTCCCCCCAAAGTTCTTCG
>MGUX01000126.1 GCA_001800185.1 Elusimicrobia bacterium RIFCSPLOWO2_12_FULL_59_9 | reverse complement strand
TTGGCCGAAGACGCCGGTCAATAGCCCGATGGCCAGGGCGTCGGCGGGAGATAGAGTTTCTTTGAGGAAGACGCCGCAAAAAACGACGCTGGCGGCCACGCAGGCGGCCAGCCCGCCGGCGGCGCCCTCCCAAGTTTTTTTGGGGCTCAGAGGCGTCAGGGGATGGTTCCCGAAAAGCTTCCCGCAGCCTTGCGCGGCCGAGTCGTTGACCCAGATGAGCGCGAATAAAAGGTAGGTGAGCGTCCGGCCGTGCGGCGCGAGGTCGCGCAGCAAAATCAGGTAGCTTAAATTCCAGGCGATGAAAATCAGGCCGAAAAACTCCAGGGCCATCCGTTCGGCGCTTTGCGCGGAGCGGAAAATTTCCCGGGCCGCGCACAGTCCCATGGAAGCGCTTAGGAACAGAGGCAGTTGATCCGGGGCGATTTGTTGGAGCAAGACCAGAAGAAAACCCGCGGGCGCCGTCCACAGCGCCGGTTTCTCCCGCCGCGCCCAGGCGATGACCAAAGCGTATTCATACAAGGCCAGCGCGGCGGCCCCGGCGACGAAAAAGGCGAAGGGCAGGCGGCCCAGGTGGATCATGCAAAGCACCACGGGGATGCCGACGACGGCGGTGAGAAGTCGGGGGAGAATCATCGCTTTCGCAAAACGTCCTATCGGCGCGGTTAGATGCCGCCGAAGCGGCGCTGGCGGCTTTGGTAATCCTCGACGGCCGCCAGCAGCTCCTTTTCCCGAAAATCAGGCCACAAAATTTCGGTCACGTAGATTTCGGCGTAGGCGCACTGCCACAACAGAAAATTGGAAAGGCGGAACTCCCCGGAGGTCCGTATAGGGAGGTCGGGGTCCGGCAAACCTCCGGTGTAAAGGTGCCGCGAGATCAAATCCTCATCGACCGCGGCGGGGGGGCGCTCGAGAATCTTGTTGACCGCGTCGACGATTTCCTGGCGCCCCCCGTAATTGAGCGCTAAATTAAGAACGAGGCCGGTGTTCTTTTTAAGCTTCTCGATGGAGCGCGCGAGCTCCCTTTGAAGCGCCTCCGGAAGCCCGTGGAGGCGTCCGCAGGCCATCAGCCGGACATTGTTCTTGTCGAGCTCCGCGGACTCTTTCCGGAGGCTCAAGGCCAAAAGCTGCATGAGCTCCTTGATTTCAAGCTCAGGGCGTCTCCAATTTTCCGTGGAGAAAGAATAGAGGGTCAGAACTTCGACGCCCAGACGCGCGCAAGTCCTGACCGCGCAGCGCACCGACTCCACGCCGCTGCGGTGGCCGAAGATGCGCGGCATGCCCCGCTTTTTCGCCCAACGGCCGTTGCCGTCCATGATGACGGCGATGTGGCGGGGAATTGGCGCGGGAGCCGGCATCGGGTGGGGAGCGGCCGGTCAGACGGTGAGGATTTCCTTTTCTTTGGCGGCCAAGGCCTCGTCGATTTTCTGGATATAACCGTCGGTCGCCTTTTGAATGATCTTCTCCAGGCGCTCCCGTTCGTCTTCGGGTATCTCCTGAACCTTCTGGCCTTTTCTCACTTTCTCGATCGCGTCGCGGCGGTGGTTGCGCAACTGCACGCGAAAATCCTCCGTGAGCTTGCGCAGCAGCTTGGCCAGATCCTTGCGCCGGTCCTCGGTCATTTGGGGGAAATTCAAGCGAATGAGCTTGCCGTCGTTGGAAGGGGGGATGTCCAAGTCGGATTTTTGTATGGCCTTTTCGATCGCCTCCAGGGCTCCGATGTCCCACGGGCGGATTTCAAGCGAGCGGGCCTCCGGCGCGGAGATGTTGGCCAGCTGCTTTAAGGGCAGCTCCGAGCCGTAGTACTCCACCCTGATGTTTTCCAGAAGCTGGGGGTTGGCGCGGCCCGTCCGGAAGGTGCGGATCTCCCCGTAATACTTTTCCAATGTCGACTGCATGTCCTGCTCGTTTTTCTGCAGCACGAGCGCAACGGCCTCTTGCACATCCTTCATAATCGTTCTCCCCGGTGAAACGTTTATTCCGGCTCGTAGATCACGGTGCCCACCATTTGGCCGGCGGCCGCCTTGGCGGTGTTGTTGGGGGTTTTCAGATCGAACACCAGCACGGGCATCCGGTTTTCCATGCACAGCGAGAGCGCCGCCGTGTCCATAATCCTCAGGCGCTTTCGAATGGCGTCCATAAAGGTGATCCGCGAGAGTTTTTTGGCGTCTTTGTTGCGGTACGGGTCGTCGGTGTAAACCCCGTCGACCTTGGTGGCTTTAAACAGCATCTCGGCTCGTATTTCGACGGCGCGCAAGGCGGCCGTGGTGTCGGTGGTGAAATAGGGATTGCCGGTGCCGCCGGCGAAAATCACGATTCTGCCCTTTTCCAGGTGGCGGATGGCCCGCCGGCGTATATACGGCTCCGCCAATTTGGTGATTTCAATGGAGGTTTGCACGCGGGTCGGCACGCCCAGGTGTTCCAGCATGTCCTGCAGGGCCAGGGCGTTGATGATGGTGGCCAGCATGCCCATATTGTCGGCCGTGACGCGCTCGATGGCGCCGGTGTGCTCGGCGCCGCGCCAGATGTTCCCGGCCCCCAGCACGATCGCGATCTGGATTTTTTTGCGCCAGGCCTTCTTGATCTCGTTGGCGGCGAAAAGCAGCGCGTCCGATGAAATGCCGTAATGCTCCTTGCCTTGGAGCGATTCGCCGGACAGCTTCAGCAGGACCCTTTTATATCTCATCAACGGAGGGGATGGAAAATTATTCTTCTCCGAGCTCGAAGCGCGCGAACCTCCGCAGGGTGATGTTCTCGCCGATCTTCCCGGCGAGCTCGCCGATCAAGGACTCCACCTTCGTTTTGCCGGAGCTGTCGCGGATGCTCGGCTGCTCCAGCAGGCAAAATTGGGAGTAATATTTGCTCAGGCGTCCCTCCGCGATCTTGGCGATCACCTGCGCCGGCTTCTTTTCGTTTTCCGCCTGCTTGGAGTAAATTTCCATTTCCTTGCCGATGACGGCGGTGGGGACCTCTTCGCGCCGGATCCATTTGGGCGACGTGGCGACCACCTGCATGGCCAACTCCTTGGCCAGATTTTTAAAATCGGCGGTCCGCGCCACGAAATCGGTCTCGCAGTTGATTTCAATCATCGCGCCGACCTTGCTGCCGGGATGGATATAGCTGTAAATCAGGCCTTCTTTGGCTTGGCGGCCGGAGCGCTTTTGGGCGTCGGCGAGCCCTTTCTTGCGGAGGACTTCGATCGCTTTGGCTTCGTCGCCCTTGGCCTCGGTGAGGGCGCTTTTGCAGTCCATGATGCCGGCGCCTGTCTGCGCCCTAAGTTTCGCAATGGATTCGCTGGTGACCATGTGAGAACTCCTTTATGAGAACGGGGTTAAAGCCCTACGGCTGGACGGCGGAGGGGTTCTCCGCGGGCGCCGGCGTTTCCGCCAGAGGGACGTCGGCGCTCTCGGCCTCCGCGGGCGGAGCGGAAACGCCGTCGGCGAATGCGGCCTCGGCGCTGTCTTGGCCGGTCGATTTCTTCTCAAAATCCTTCTTGCCATCCAAAATCGTGTCGGCGACCAGCCCGCAAAAGAGCTTAATGGAGCGGGCGGCGTCGTCGTTGCCGGGGATGGGATAGGTGATCATGTCGGGATCGCAATCCGTGTCGCACACCGCCACGATGGGGATATTGAGCTTGATCGCCTCCAAAACGGCCAGGTCCTCCTCTACCGGATCAATGATGAAGAGCACTTGCGGCAGGCTCGTCAGTTGCCGCAGCCCCGAAAGGAGCTTTTTCAAGCGGGCCATCTCTTTGGAGAGGCGGCTGACTTCCTTTTTGGATAGAACGCCGAAAAGGCCGTCCTTTTGCCAGCGTTCCAGCTCCTCCAATCGTCCCACCGAGCGGCGGACGGTTAGAAAGTTGGTCAGGGTTCCGCCCAGCCATTTTTCATAGACGGCGGCTTCCCCGCAGCGCTCCGCCTCGCCGCGGACGATCTCCTGAGCCTGTTTTTTCGTTCCGACCAGAAGGAACTTGGCGCCGTTGGCGGCGGCTTCCCGGACAAAATTGTAGGCTTTCTTGGCTTCTTTGACGGTCTTCTGAAGATCGATAATATGAATGTTGTTGCGCTCGCCGTAAATAAACTTCGCCATTTTCGGATTCCAGCGGCGCGTTTGGTGTCCGAAATGCACTCCGGCCTCCAGCATCGACTTCATCGAAATGTTAACCATTCAATCTCCTTTAAGTCCGATTGGACGCAGAGCCATCTGTAATAAGTCGTCCCATTATAGCAAAAACGAGGCCTTTCGACACTATTCCCCTTCAAAATTCCGCGCCGGCGCGGAGGCGGTCAATTTCCGGGTCTTTAGATCGTAGCGCCAGACAAATTCCAGGGAGCTGAGCTTGTTGAAGGGCATGCCGTAGGCCAGGTACATGGCGCGGACCAGGTCCTCTCCCTCTTTGAGATAGCGGCAGAACCGGTAGAACTGGTTGCCGCGCTGGCTGCGCAGCAAAAAGCGCGTCAAGCTGTAGGCCTGCGCGTACCAGAGCCGGACGACGTCGTCGCGCGAATTGGAGGTGTCTTTGATATCCACAAATTGAGACAGCTCGAAGCCGCCGCCGTCGGCAAGATTGTCGAGATTGGACTTGAGCCAGCCCGGAGCCGCCAATCCCCTGTCCACCTGCAGCAGCGTGGCCATGCCTTCGCTCAGCCACAGGGGAAGAGCCTCGCCTTTTCCAAAAAAGCCGTCGAAATAGATATGGCAGAGCTCGTGGGCCAAAATACCCCGGAGGTCCCTGCTCTTATAGATGAAGACGGTTCTTTTTTGGACCGAGCTGGAGCCGCCGGACCAAGCGGGGCGCTTGGTATAGCGCCTATAGGCGTCTTGGTCGGGAAAAAAATAGATGACGATGGACTGGCTTCTGGCCCACGGAGAAAAATGCATCAAGTCGAGCATCATGCTCTGATGCAGTTCCTCCAGAAAAGCACTGAAGCGCTCCAGGGTCGGCTCTCCCGGATCGTGGTAAATGATGAAATGCTCGGTCCTGGAGACGACGAACCCCTTCGGAAGCCCGGAGGGAGTTTCGGGGGAAGCCGCGGCTTGGGAGGCATGCTGAAGCGCTTCGGTTCCCGGAGCCTCTTCCCGCATAGGCAATTCGGCGCTGGGCAAGGGCGGCGGGGCGGGCTCAAGTTCCCGGCGCGCCTGGAGCGCCGGGGGCAGCCAATGGATTGCCGGAGCGGGAGTGGCCAGGTCGGTCCGAAGAAATTCGAAGACCAAGCTCAGCCAAAGGGCGAGAATCAGCATCCATATGACGGCGCGCAAGCGGAAGATGATGTCCATCTATTAGATTCTGTAGTCCCTCAGGCGCAGAGCCAATTGGTTGAGCGAATGGATGAGCATGCTGAAAACGATGATGAAGCTGGCGTGCACCAGCGCCTGGCCCCAGGCGACCGGGCCTTCGACGCCGCGATACCAATACAGGGCCAGCAGCGTCAGGGCGGAAACGACCGCCGTCAGCA
>MGUX01000125.1 GCA_001800185.1 Elusimicrobia bacterium RIFCSPLOWO2_12_FULL_59_9 | reverse complement strand
TGGTTTAAGAACGGCAGATGGCTCAAAAAAACGCCGCCAAGCGCCATCACCAGCGAGGAAGCGACGGCGGCGCAGCGCGTAAAACCCAGCGAACGAAGCCACAAAAAGGCGAAAAGACCCGCCGCAAAAAAATGCGCCAGCAGATATATTTTGACGGCCCATGGAAAGGGAAAAAAATAAAACGCCAGCGAGCCCGGAAAAAAAACCCCGCTTTGAAGATTGGCGGCCAAGGGCATGCCCAGATAGTTGTATGGATTCCAGAGCGGGATTTGGCCGCGCGTCAACAGCTCGGCCGGAAGTCCTTTCCAGGCCGTATGGAGGTAGGTTAAATCACCCCAAAAGAATGTCCGGAGGGACAACCACGCCGGACTAAACAAAAGCGCCACCGTCGAGAACAACCATGCCAACGCCCAGGTGTCCTTTCGAGAAAGCATTGAAATTTTCATCGGCCGCGGTCGAGGCGCTTGACATCCGGCATGGCCTTGTCTCGCCGGCCAAATTGCGGCGGCGATCGCTACGATTTCACTCGAATGATATCGGCGCCCAAACGGCGCAATTTCTTTTCAACCGCCTCGTAACCCCGGTCAATATGATAAACCCGGGATATTTCCGTTTTTCCGCCGGCGGCGAGGCCGGCGACCAACAGAGCCGCCCCGGCGCGGATGTCGGAAGCCATTACCAATGCTCCGGAAAATTTACCGACCCCGTCGGTGCAAACCATGTCTCCATCCACCGACAAGCGCGCCCCCAAGCGCGCCAGTTCGCCCGCGTGCAAGAACCGTTTCTCAAAAATGCGTTCGCGAATCATCGACTGTCCCTTGGCCAAGCTCATCAAGGCCATCCACGGCGCCTGCAGATCCGTAGGAAATCCCGGATAGGGTTGGGTGGTGATATCCACCGGATCGGGACGCCCGGCGGCGCTCAACCCGATTCCGGCCGAAGATGCCTGCACTTTACAACCGGCCTCCTGCAATTTTTTCAAGACGTTTCGCAAGTGCCCCGGCCGGGCTCCTTTAAGAAAAACGGATCCCCTGGTCGCCGCGCACGCGATCAAAAAAGTTCCGGCTTCAATCCGGTCCGCGATGACTTCGTGCTCGGCGCCGCGCAAAACCCTCCGGCCGCGCACGCAAATTCGTCGGGTGCCCTCTCCCTCTATCTGCGCCCCCATCGATCTCAAAAAGACGGCCAAATCGGCGATTTCAGGCTCCCGGGCGGCGTTTTCTATGGTCGTCCCCCCCTCCAACAAGCTCGCCGCCATCAAGAGATTTTCCGTCGCCCCGACGCTGGCAAAACGCAGAGGGATGCGGGCCGCATGCAGGCGCCGGGCGCTCATGACCGCGTCGCCTCTTTCCAAAGACACCTTCGCCCCCATTTGCTCAAACCCCTTCAAATGAAGGTCAATGGGCCGCAAACCGATGGCGCACCCCCCCGGAAGCGGCACCCGGACTCCGCCAAAACGCGCCAGCAACGGTCCCACCACCAATACCGAAGCCCGCATTTGCTTGACCAGATCGTAAGGAGCCTGCGTTTTGAGGCCCTTTCGGGAATAAATCCGGACCGATGCATTGTCCTGGACCACTCGCTTGCCCAAGAATTCCAGCAAGCGCAGCGTGGTGACGATGTCGCGCAATCGCGGCACCCGGCGGACCACGCACGGCTCATCCGTCAAAAGGCTGGCGATTAAAATGGGGAGCGCCGCATTTTTGGAACCACCCGTCGCGATCGTCCCGCGAAGCGGCTTGCCCCCGCGAATGATGAATTTATCCATTTGCCCCGGCCGTTTCCCTCTCGCGAACCGTTCCGGCGCGGCGGAGCCGCGCAAAAGCGAAGCGATCCACCCCGCAATCGTCCCGCGCCACTTCCACCGCATCAAAGCCGGCGGCGGACAACCGTCCTTCAACCCAACTCCCCTGCTCCTCGCCGATTTCAAGCGCCAAGAAGCCGCCTGCGTTCACATAGCCGGGGGCTTCGCTGATCAACCGCCCCAGGACATCCCGCCCGGAAGGGCCTCCATCCAAAGCGACGCGCGGCTCCCAACGCAATTCCGGGGGCGCCAGGGATAAATCCTCTCTGGAAAGATACGGCGGGTTGGAAATCAAAAGATCGCATTTTGACGGGAAAGGTTTAAGAAGGTCGCCTCTCAAAAAGCGAATTTGACCGTTCGCGCCGTGCGCTGCGGCGTTGGCGCGAGCCACCTTCAAAGCATCCGGCGATGCATCGGAAGCGAAAATCCGGGCGCCCGGCATCGCCGCCGCGATGGCAATCGCGATGCATCCGGATCCGGTCCCGACGTCAAAGACCGTCGCGAGCGCGCGCCGAGGTTCGCTCTTCACCCTCGCCAAGACTTTTTCAACGAGGAGCTCCGTTTCCGGCCTGGGAACCAGGACCATGGGGCTGACGCGCAGGCGCAGTCCCATAAATTGATGCTCCTTAACGACGTAGGAAACGGGCATTCCGCGAGCGCGCAATTTCAAGAGGCTGCCGTAAGCGCGGTATGCCCGCGCTCCCAAAGCGCGGTCTCGCTCCAAATGCAGATTGGTGCGGCCCTCGCCGGTGACGTGCGCCAACAAAAACTCGGCGCTCGCGCGGGGCTCCCCGCACCGGCGCTCCTTCAAAAATCTCTCGCCCAGGCGCAAAACCCGCCCGTATGTCCTCAGCCCAAATTGAGTCGGCTTCTCCTGATTCATCTCAACTTTCCGCGGATTGTATTTGTTCCCATTCGATCAGCGCCTGCGAAATGGGACTCAAATTGCCGTCTAAAATCTCTTCAAAATTATGCCACGACCTTCCCACGCGATGATCCGTCACGCGTTGTTGAGGGAAGTTGTATGTCCTGATCTTTTCGGAGCGGTTTCCCGTTCCGACCTGTTTCCGCCGCGACGTCGTAATGTCTTGAGCTTTCTCTTGCAGCGCCTGATCCGCCAATTTCGCCCGCAGCAGCTGCATGGCCCTTTGCCGGTTTCGAAGCTGCGAACGCTCTTCCTGGCAGCGCACCATGATGCCGGTGGGAATATGCGTGATGCGGACGGCCGTCTCCACCTTGTTGACGTTCTGCCCTCCCTTGCCGCCGGAGCGGAAAGTGTCGAATTTCAAATCCTTCGGATCTATTTCCACCTCCACTTCCTTGACTTCCGGCATGATGGCGACCGTGCATGTGGAGGTGTGGATGCGCCCGGCGGCTTCGGTTAAAGGCACCCTCTGCACCCTGTGCACTCCGCCCTCATGCTTGAGAACCGGATAAACGTCTGCGCCGCTGATATAGAGGACTCCCTGCTTCAAGCCCTTTAAGCCCGTAGAGTTGGACTCCACAAGCTCTGCGGACCAATTGCGTATTTGCGCGTAGCGTATATAGATTCGCACTAGATCAGCGGCAAAAAGACCGGCCTCATCGCCCCCGGCTCCGGCCCGGACCTCCAGGTAAATGCTGCGATCGGCGTAAGGATCTTTGGGCGTGAGCTCCCGCCGCAATTCGCTTTCCAAAAGCTTGAGCTTCTTTTCCACCACGTCCTTCTCCTCCTGCGCCAGAAGAGTCAATTCACGGTCCGGACCGCGCAGAATTTCCCCGATTTGACCGAGCTCCGCGGTCAATTTTCGGTGCTCGACGATTTTTGCCACGATCAGCTTGAGAAAGGAGTGGCGTTTGACAAGCTCGGTGTAGCGCCCCGGATCAGTGGATTGAAGGTTCCCGCGATTCAACTCCATTTCAATAGAGTGGAACTCCTCCTCCAGTCGCTTCAATTTATCAAACATAAAAGCTTACGACAAAAAAAAACAGGCGGGTCTCGATGGGACACACCTGCGGCAGGCCTCCTTACTAAGCTTTCGGCTTCGACTTTTTTTCCTTCGTTTCCTTCTCGGCTCTTTTGCGGGGAGCCGTGGTCATCATTTTTTTGGCGGGGGCGATCGCGACCAGATTCTTTTTGCCGACTTTATTCTTGCGCGCCACCATGCGGCCTTCGGTTTTCGCGAATCGTTTTTGGAAGCGCTCCAACCGGCCGGCCGTATCCAAAAGCTTCTGGCGCCCCGTGAAGAAGGGATGGCAGGCGGAACAAATTTCCAGCTTGATGACCGGGAGGGTCGAGCGGGTGGTAAAAGCGTTGCCGCAAGCGCAGGTCACTTGGCTGATTTCATAACGCGGGTGTATGTCCGGCTTCATAAAGGCTCCCAGCTTTCGTGTCTTTATTTAACCATTTTTTCAACGGCCGGACAAGACGCTTTTTCGCGCCGTCGCCCCGCCGCGGGTCAAGAGGAAACTTCGCGGATTGAGAGGATTATTGTGGCGATCTAAAACCTCAAAATGCAGATGCGGGCCCGTTGAAAGACCCGTGGAGCCCACCCGGCCGATCCGAGTCAGTCCCCGGGACACTTGCTCCCCCCGCTTGACCATAATATGGCTCAAATGGCCGTAAAGGGTCATGACGCCGTCTTCATGGCGGACCACGACGGTCAAGCCGTAACCTTTTCGCCAGCCGGCGGAGACGACGGCGCCGCTCCGGGAGGGATAAACCGAAGTTCCCCTTGTCCCCGGGATATCCCACCCTTTGTGGAAATGTCGATAGCCGAAAATAGGATGGATGCGGTTGCCGTAAGAGGAGCTGATTTGATGAAGACCGCCTTTAAGCGGAAAAAGGAAACTTTTGGAATTTAAAAAATCGCGGGGAACCCAAAAATCACGCGCCGGCGATAACGATAAGTCTCTTTTGACCACGCTGGGCGGCAATTGATTGGCTTGGACCAAGGACGCGCGCAGCCGCCGCCCCAAGAGGCCATGCGGCTCAAGCGGCTCCTGAGCAAGCCGATTCGCTCCGCGGGTTTCCAAACTGCGGACCGAAAAGTCAAAAGAACTTTCCGGCTGAGCCGGCATCGGCAGCGCCGTCCACGCCAGAAACAGGCTGCCCGAAAATAAGCTTATGATAAACTTCAACATGCGTCGCGCCGGCGCATGGCTGAAAGCCGTCGAGCGCCGACACTATAATTCTAACCCATCCACGACGGACGACGCATGGGCCTTCCGGGCGCGATACGACGAGTAAAAGACCTACGTCGACGTAGGACCAATGGGTCCTAAGTCGCTCAACGGCTGCTCGCCAAGCTCGACATTTCCATGGACTTGAGAAAATCCTTATTGGACTTGGTGGCCGATAGCTTTTCCAACAGAAGTTCCATGGCGTCGGTCGTCGATGAGGATGCAAGCAATTTCCGCAGAATCCACACCTTGTTGAGCTCATCCTCGGAGAGAAGCAATTCCTCTTTCCGCGTGCCGGAACGGTTGATATCAATGGACGGAAAGATTCGACGGTCGGCCAGCTTGCGGTCCAAGTAAATCTCCATATTGCCGGTGCCCTTAAATTCCTCAAATATGACGTCATCCATGCGGCTTCCCGTTTCGACAAGAGCCGTGGCGATGATGCTCAAGCTGCCGCCTTCCTCCACGTTGCGGGCGGCGCCGAAGAAGCGCTTGGGTCTTTGCAGAGAGGTGGACTCCAAGCCGCCGGAGAGAACCCGGCCGCTGGAGGGGGTGATGGTATTGTAAGCGCGGGCCAGACGGGTGATCGAATCCAAGAGTATGACCACGTCCTTTTTGTGCTCGACCAATCGCCTCGCTTTCTCCAGGACCATCTCCGCGACTTGGACGTGGCGGTCGGAGGGTTCGTCAAAGGTGGAAGCGATCACTTCCCCCTTGACGGAGCGCCGCATGTCCGTCACCTCCTCAGGCCTTTCATCGATCAGAAGCACCATAAGAACGACCTCGGGGTGATTTTCCATCAAGGCGTTGGCGATCTTCTGCAGCATGATCGTCTTTCCGGTTTTGGGAGCCGCCACGATCAATCCCCGCTGCCCCTGTCCGATGGGGGAAATCAGGTTGATGGTCCTGCCGATTAATTCCCCCTTGGCGGTCTCCGCGTTGAACCGCTTGGTCGGGTGCAGCGGCGTGAGATTTTCAAAAAGGGTGCGCTCTCTCAGGGCTTCCGGCGTCACTCCGTTGACGCTTTTGACCTGCAGAAGCGCGAAAAACCTCTCCCCGTCTTTGGGCGGCCGCACATATCCCGCGACCGTGTCCCCCTTGCGCAACCCGAATTTTTTGATTTGCGAAGGAGAAATATAAATATCGTCCGGACAGGGCAGATAATTATAGGCCGTCGAGCGCAAAAAACCGAAGCCGTCTGGAAGAACTTCCAATACCCCCTCGTCGTAGATGTTGCCGTTTTCCTTGGCTTTGCTGCCGAGTATCGCGGCGATCAACTCCGGCTTCCGAAGGCCGGCAAACCCTTCGATCTTCTTTTCTTTCGCAAGTTCCAATAATTCCGGCATGGTCATTTTAGACCACACCACTTCTTCATCAGGCTTTTTGTCCACCATGGGATCGTCCCCTCCAGGCTGCTCCGGTTTGCGTGTCATAGCATTTGCTCCAGGTTTCCATAAAGATTGCGTGCGCGGCGTCTTAGATCCGGCACGGACCGAGAATTATCCACAACGACATCCGCCAGCTTGACTTTTTCTTCCAACGGCATCTGCAAATTCATTCGCTTCAGGATTTCGGAACGGCTCAGGCCGCTGCGCTTCTCAATCCAGCGGATCCTCGCCCGCCGCGGGGCCCATACGACCACCGTCATCTCAAAAAAATCGGCTTTCCAAAGGCGCGGACCCGCCTCAAAAAGAAGCGGCACATCCACAAAAATAAGCGGCTTTCTCGTGCGGCGGGCCCGGTCTTGGGCCTGCCGGACCACCCGCTTGTGCAGAATATTTTCAAGCCTCCGCAGCAAGCGACGGCGTCCAAAGGCGATATTTCCCAATGCGGAGCGGTCGACTTGGCCGCGGGAATCAAATATTCCAGCGCCGAAGATTTTACGAAGCTTGGCCCTTACGACGGGAGAGCGCAACTCGCCGTGGACGATCTCGTCACAACTGATGCCTTCGGCGCCCAAGGATTTGACCGCATCCAAAAAGGTGGTCTTCCCGCTGCCGATTCCTCCCGTCAAAGCCACCACCATCTTTCTCTTCACTCACTCACCCCTTGTGCCGGGACGAATATTGGCGCATGATTTCGCGCTCTCTGTCCGTCAACGAATCGATGCCTTTAACCAGGATTTTGTCTAAAATATGATCGACTTCCTCCATCGTCACATCGTCCTTCTTTTCGGCGCGCGACGGCCTCCGGAAGCGGGGTTTGCCCCGCTTCAACGCGGAGGAGGCGCCCGCGTTTTTCATGGAGCTCCACATCTCGCCCAGCCAATGCTTCCCATAAATTCTGGCTTTCCACCACCAGCGGAGGTAGACAAAACCGGTAATCATTCCCCCGAGGTGCGCAAAGCGCGCGATTCCGGGGCTCGATGGAATTGACACAAACTCGATGACCCCGAAAAGAATGGCCAATTGCCTGGCCGACATCGGAATTAGAAAGTAAAGGTAGATCGTCGCATCGGGATACAACATGGCGAAAGCGACCAGGAGGCCATAAACCGCGCCGGAAGCCCCGATCACCGGCACCGGCGAAAATGGCGAAGTCGCCACGCTCAAAAGGGCGGCGCCAAGACCGGTGATAAAATAGTATTTCAGAAATTCCCGGGCCCCCCAATTGGCCTCCACCACCCGGCCGAACATCCACAGGGCGAACAAATTGAAAAAGAGGTGCATCGCGCTGCCATGCAGGAAAAGATAGGACACCATTTGCCAGAGCCATAAATTCTTGCTGATGCGCAGCGGAACCAAGCCAAAAATCCCGGTCATGTCGGGTCCCACCAGCATTTGGAGGAAATAAACGCCGACATTGGCCGCCATCAACGCTTGAACGGCAGGCGTCATGATTTTCCTCGACCCGCGAAACCAGCCATCAAATGTTCCCCAACGGGCGCATGTCCTGCCAGTTGGGCCCCGCTTTGGCGGTGACCGAAACCGGCACTTTCAATCGAACCGCCTGCTCCATCTGCAGGCGCGCCCAATCTGCAAGCGCGGCGACATCCTCTTCGGGAACCTCAAAGAGCAAATCGTCATGAATCTGCAGCAGCATCGCGGCGCCCGCAAACCGCTTTTCGGTTTTGAGCCCGCCGCCGATGCGGATCATGGCCTGCTTGATGATGTCCGCCGAGCTTCCCTGTATCGGCGTGTTGAGCGCGGCGCGCTCGGCGAAGCCGCGCACCGCGGCATTCTTGGAGTTCAACTCAGGCAAATACCTCAAGCGTCCGGAAATCGTTCGGACGAGCCCCTTTTGACGGGCCTCTTCCAGGCTTTTCGCGGTCCAAGCGGCCACCCCCGCATATTTTTCAAAATACTGCTTGATATACGCCTCCGCCTCCTTGACGGGAATGCCCAACTCTTGAGATAGCCCGTAGGGCGTTTGGCCGTAAACCACCCCAAAATTGACGGCCTTGGCTTTCCGGCGCATCTCCGGCGTCACCTCCTTGGGGGAAACCTGGAACAGATCGCACGCCGTTTGCGTATGCACATCTCCGCCCCGAGAAAAAACCTCGCACAACGCCTTATCTTCGGAGACATGCGCCAGGGAACGAAGATCGACTTGGGAGTAATCCAGGGCCAAAAACATCTTGCCTTGGGCGGGGACAAAAGCGCGGCGCACTTTTAGCCCCATTTCCGTCCGGATGGGGATATTTTGCAAATTGGGATGCGCGCTGGAGAGGCGTCCGGTGGCGGTCCCGGTTTGGTTGAAATGGGTGTGGATGCGTCCCGTTTCCGGAGAAATCTCCTTGAGAAGGCCCTCAACGTACGTCGAACGCAGCTTCATGAGCTCGCGGTACTGCAGCAGCTTGCCTGGAAAGGGATGGCTGGCGCTCAGCGCGCTCAGCGTATCTTCATCGGTGGAATAGCCGGTTTTGGTCTTGCGCATAGCGGGGAGCCCGAATTTCTCAAAAAGCAGTTGCCCGATCTGCTTGGGAGAGTTAAAATTCACCGCACCGCCCGCCATCGCCTCGAGCTCCCGGCGCAGACCCTCGATCCGGTCGCTAAATTCAACCGAAAGGCGCTCCAAATAGGCCCGATCCACCTGTATGCCGGCGCGCTGCATTTCGGCCAAAATCCGCATCACGGGCATCTCCATTTGCCAAAACAAAGCCTCGACGCCCTTTTGGGCCATCTGGCCTTGCAAAGCGGCGGCCAATTCAAAAAGCCAAAGCGACTCAAAAAGAGCCATAGCCTGCGCTTCCACCCGGGGAGCAGGGCGCCCCAGATATTCCAGAGCCAGCTCCCCGAAATCATACTTGGACCGCGATGGATTCACGCAATAGGCGGCCAGCATGGTATCGAACAAAGTCCCCTTGATTTCCAAACCAAGGTCCAGCAAACGCAAAAGGATGGTTTTGAAATCTTGTCCCGTTTTGGAGATCGTTTCGTCCGCCAGCAAGAGAAGGAGCCCCTGGCGCTCGGTCGTGGATTCCTCCGAGATTCTCACCTGCGAGACGGAGCCCGATGGAAGTCCCAGGACGCACAAAAGTCCGGCATCTTCCCGCAGCAGGCTTTCCGCGACGGATGGGGGCACGACCGCCACGGAAACTCTCTTTTCCACCTTGGCTTTTTCAAGAAATTTATTGAACGGAATCGGATCGGGCGCTTCGGCATGGGAATTTGCGCTGTTGAAATATTCCTTGGCAAAGCTGGTAAATTCCAAGCGCTGCAGAAAAGGGACGGCCGTTTCGACTTCCACCGACTTTCTTTTGAAATCGCCGAGGCGGAATTCAAACGGAACATTTCGTTCCAGCGTGACGAGTGCCCTGCTTAAGAGCGCCTGCTGCTGCCCCTGCGCCAGGTTTTCGGCGACGGCCTTTGGAAAATCAGAGGGTTTCTCTGAAACGGCTTTCAGCAAGGAATCCAGGCTGCCATAACTGCGGATGAGCTTGGCCGCCCCGACTTTTCCTATTCCCCGGACCCCGGGCACATTGTCAACGGAATCCCCCATCAGGGCGAAAAAATCCACCAATTGGCCGGGAGAGAGCCCGTATTTTTCCTTGACGTCCTCCAGCTCGATAAAATCGCCTTTGCTGTTTAAAGCGTGGGTCTGGGGCCCCAAAAGCTGAAGGATGTCCTTGTCTTCCGTCACCAGGACGACTTCCATATTCTCGGCGGCGGCTTTCTCCGCCAAAGTCGCCATCAGGTCGTCGGCCTCATATCCCGGTTTTCGAAGAGAAGGAAGCCCGAGGACGCCCACAAGCTCTTCGGCAAGCGGCAGTTGAGAGATAAGCTCCGCATCCGCCTTCTTGCGGGTGGCCTTATATTCGGGGAATTGTTTGTGGCGATGCGTCGGTTCGGGGGTGTCGAAGCACACCGCAAGATAGTCCGGCTGGTGCTCTTTGAGCACTTTAAGCAACATTCTGGCGAACCCATAAAGAGCTCCCACAGGCTGGCCCTGGGAAGTCGTCAGCGGCGGCAGGGCATGGTAGGCGCGATGCATATACCCATGCGCGTCAAATATAAAGAATTTTTGCATTTAAAGCGTCTATATAAGGATATTTAAGAAAAAGGGGCGGGTTCGGGACGGCATAAACAATCCATAGTTTCAAACCACCCAAATTTTCGGGGGGTCAAAAGCGGAGCGGCACAGCGCGGTTAAATGCCTTTACGGTCAAGGAAGTATAAATTTTGGAAGATAGCTGAAACTCAATCGCAGGGGGCGAATTAGCGTAATTATACCAGGAGAGTATCCAAACGCTTCTTG
>MGUX01000124.1 GCA_001800185.1 Elusimicrobia bacterium RIFCSPLOWO2_12_FULL_59_9 | reverse complement strand
CGCGTTTGTGCCGGGGGCCAGGTCGCGCCCCCCTGGCTTATGGTGAAGTTTCAGAGGTTTTGGGGATTGTTTTGACAATGGTTTCGAGTTAATCTATTATGGATGGTTGACGGGCTTAGGAAATCTTTTAGCATTGCGCGCCAAACTTCAATGCAACCGTTTAAGACGATGGCCCCCCCCGAGTTTGCTGTTCCGCCCAAGTGGAACACGACGGCTTGCGCAGAATTCGTGGATCTCCCGGTTGGGAGAAAATGTTGCAATTACTGTCTTTTTTGTTATTCAAGCTCCGGAAAAGATGGATCCTTTTACTCCTTGGAAAGTCTTGTGCGGCAACTCGCATCAGAACGGCGCCGTGGCGTTCGCCGCGTCCATTTCGTAGGAGGAGAGCCGACCATTCATCCCCAGATCTTGGAGATTTTAAAAGTTTCCAAGCGGCTGGGGTTTGAGAGCGTGGTGGTAACCAACGGGGTGCGATTCTCTTCCCCTGATTTTTGCCATAAGACTTTCCCCTTCATTGATGAGATCATCTTCTCGCTGCATGGTCACGACGCAGAAACACATGGGCACCTTACCGGGAACACTCACAGTTTTGGGTTGATGGTGAAGGCGTTGGAAAACGCCTCCGGAAAGGGCAAGCCGCGCCTTTGCGTCAATACCACCGTAACCAACCGGAACCTGCACAGCCTGCTGCCGATCACAAGGCTGATTCGACCTCTCGGCGTACGAAAATACCACTGCCTGGTCATTGTTCCTCTGGGCCGAGGGAAGGCGGAGTTTTTGGATTTAAGTCCGAGGCTCAATGAATGCGCGGCCGTATTTCCGCAGGTGGCGAAGGAATGCTGGGAAATGGGGGTCCAATTTCTTGTATCCGGATTGCCTCTCTGCATTCTGGGCCCGTACTATCTTTGCTCTCTCGATAATGGGGGCGAGTATGTGAACGACCGCACTCGATCCGGAGAGGTCATTTTCGAAAAAGAACCCGGGGATCCAAATAATTTCAAGATTGACCTTAACCGCATAAAGGTCCCCAAGTGCCGTGAGTGCGCCGTCGAGCATCTCTGCTCCGGGATCTACGGCCAGTACCACGCTCGCTACGGGGATGCAGAGTTGAACCCTTTTCGCCGGCCGGGATGAGGCCGGCATGAATTTTCCCCTTGCCAAACGAATCTCGCGGGACGTAGGACTTTGTAGGGGAATCTATTGGTTGTATCCCCCTGCGCTGACTTGGAGGCCCATCGCATTCGAACGTGTCAAGGCGTGCTGGTCGGAGTTCCTTGCACAGCGGCACGAAGAGCGGTTTGGGGTGGACTTGCACATCAACATCCCTTTTTGCACGGAGGAGCCGCTCTTCTGCGACTACATCCATGTCAGCCAAATACGTCCTTGGCAATATGACGCTTATCTGGGCTGCCTGGAAAAAGAGATCCGTATTCTGGAGCTTCCGACTGGAATGCGGATTCAGCGGTTGTTTTTTACCGGTGGCTCCGCGACCCTGTTATCTCCGTCCCAGATAGAACGGCTTTTCAGCCTGCTCCACCGGTGTTTTCGGATAGAATCTCCTGAAGTCACGATCGAGGTGGATCACTGTCCCGCCCCCCCTGAGACTTTGAGGGCTTTTTCGGAGAACGGGGTGCGCCGGCTTATTTTTGGCGTTCAGTCCCTTCAACCGGAACTCGCTAAATCTCTAAAATGGAAACAGGATAGAAAAAATATAACCAAGACGATGAGCGACATTCGCCGCGCAGGAATCCCCCTCATTCGGATCAACCTGATGGCGGGCCTCCCCGCTCAGACCCAGGCCTCTTTTGTCAGCGACCTTAAATTCATTCTAAACCTCAATCCGGGCGCGGTGATCCTCATGCCCTTTACGCCGGCCGCCTACCCTCCCCTTTTTTGTTCGGCGCCTCCTCTGCGGTTTCATTACAGCAACGCCCTCACTCCGCGTGAAATCGTCCGCCGAGCTTCTTTGTTCGCCCTGGGACGGAGCATGATCGGCCAGGCGCGCTTGCCGGCCTGCTCCGATCAAGATTGGATCGGCGGATTTTCATCGCAACTGTGCCTTGGATTCGGCTCGTTGTCGAGAATCCGCGGGCATTTGCTCTACCGTTCGGGACCGAATTACCGTGAGTATCGGAACCGGCTGCAGGAAGGGAACCCTCCGCCCACGGTGGGCTGCCCGATGAACGGAGACCGGGAAATGCGGTCCTACGTCATCCGCGAAATAGAGTGTCCCGGGCTTGTGCGCAAAAATGAATTCCGCCGCTTATTCCGCAACGACTTCAAAAATGTGTTTGGCCGGGAGCTGTCGCATCTTGGCGGTGTTTCCGACTTGCGGGACAGTCCCCAATTTTGGGACCTCAGCCGGCGTTCCAGCCTGGAGCGGGCGCTTTTTGCAAAATTTTTTTACGAACCGGCAATTACGCGATTGTTTCGGGAAGCTTACAGGAAACGCCCCGTCCGCGAGGAACGGGTCAATAAACAACTTCTGCAACTGTATTGCCTTTCCCCTTTGGTGAAAAACGATTCCGGCGCGGCCTACTCATGAAAAACGCGGTCATCAGTCTTGGACATGCCTGCAACAGCCGCTGCGTGTTTTGCATGGACGGCTACCGACTGCCCGAGCTTAAAAGAAAAATGGACGTTGAGAAGATTAGGGTGGAACTGGAGCATTTTCATGGACTGGGATGTCGCAGGGCGGTCTTCTTGGGCGGCGAGCCCACGATCTTTCCCTGGCTGGGTGATTTGGTCCGGCATGCTCGCGCGTTGGGTTACGCCAGCGTCGAGGTGTCGACAAATGGGCTCCGTTGCGGCGATCGAGAGTACGTCCGGCAACTTTTGGAAGCCGGTGTTTCAAGAGTCACTATTTCCATCCACAGCCACCTTGCCGGCATCGAAGAAGAGCTGACGGGGGTTCCCGGAGGCCTGAAGAGGAAGTTGGAGGGGCTGAGGGTTCTGGCGGAATTTCGCCGCCAGGGCTTCATTGAGGAGGGAATATATTTGAATCCTGTGCTTGCGCGCAGTAATTATAGGCATGTGCCGGCCTATGTCAACTATTTCGAGCAAAGCGGGGTCGACCATATCCATTTCAACTTGATCGGGGGAAGCATTTATACATGGCCTTTGGGGCAGGACTTGAAAGACAGCGGATTGGTGCCAGCCTACGCGGAAATTATGCCGTACTTGGTGAGGGCGCTCTTGCCGAGCCGGCGGAAATCTCAAGTGAGTCTCCGATTCGAAAATATTCCGCCCTGCGTTTTTCCTTGGGGCAAAATGTCCAGGAGTGTTTTAGAAAAAATAATTGAACGGCACACGAAGGAGGTTGAATCTCACAGTTGGCTCAGCATCATCGGCCGGCGCTTTGAATGGGACCGGTTCGTCCGGGAAGAGTTTTGCGTCAAAGGAGAAGTTTGCAGGCAATGTGAATATCGGGATAGATGCAGCGGTGTTCTAAAAAGCTATGTCTCCGTTTACGGCTTCCGAGAATTATCTCCTATTCACATGGACGTTCCTCGGGCTTTATGAATAGCCGCCGCGCATGATTTCTCCCACGATCGCTTTTTCAGAAGCAGGCGCCGGCAGACAGGAATGGCATTTGGCGAAATGCATTGCCCGGGACATCGGATTGTTCCGCGGGCCGATATTCGGGTATCCGCCGGTGATATTGTGGGAGCCGGTGCGGTTTGAGCGACTGCGGGAGGCCTGGACGGCAGCGATTCTCGGACGCAGGGAGGATGCTGCGTCCCACCCCATGGGTGTCTTCGTGAACATCCCGTTTTGCAGCGTACAGTGCGGGTACTGCGACTATGTGACCAAGGTGGGGACGGCGGATTCGGTGGCGGCCCGGTATCCGCAACAGATCAAAGAAGAAATTGATTTGCTCGAGTTGCCCGATGTGACGATGGATTCCCTGTATCTCAGCGGCGGCAATGTCGCTCTTTTTCCTCCGCGCCAGCTTGACCGTCTATTGAGCATCCTGCATGCGAAATTTGCCTTCGCCAAGGATGCAACGCGGAATGTCGGATTGAGCCATACGCCCGTGAGCAGGGAAACGGCCGAGGTGTTTTCCCGGTGGGGGATTAAGGGAGCCGTCATCCAAGTGCAGACCCTCGATCCGAATTTTTCCCGCCGGATTCAGAGGCCTCTCGACCCGCAAGGGTTTGCCAGAACCTGTGAGCAGCTTCGATGGGCGGGGATTTCTTACCTCAAGGTGGATTGGATGGTCGGCTTGCCCGAACAGCCCATGGAGGTGTTCATGGCGGACTTAGAGGAGATCCTCCGATCGGGTCCTGACGAGGTTCTGGTGACTCCTTTTCACCCGGGGCGCTATGCACCTCTGTGGTCGTTGCGCAACTCTGATTGGCATTCTGGCGAGCGCTTGTTGGAATCGGCCAATATCCTGCAGCGGTCCGAAAAGGTACGGGTGGCTCGCCAGAGGACCTCTATCTATCACCAGTTGCGAGGGGGCGCAGGGGCGCGCCAGGAAGTTCCTCCCAGCAGGGAAAGAATGTCGACCTTGGGTTTGGGATACGGCGCCATGTCCCATATATATGGGCGCCTCAAATATACGCGGTTCACCGAACTTGTGGCTGGCAACAGCCGCTCCGGTCGTGAGGGTGGGTTCCGCGGGGCATACGGGATTGCAATGTCGCTCGAAAGAGAGAAACGGCGGTATGTGATTGAGAGGCTTTCGGATAGGGGGGAAGTGGACGGTGAGTCATTCGAAAAGGTTTTCGGCGCTTCTTTGTCGGATGCATTCGGCCACGAGTTGAAGCGGTTGTCGGCGTTCGGGTATTTGGTGAATACGCCGACCGGCTGGCAGGTTCCTGTTCGGACGCGGCTTTACCAGAGCATTGTCGCCTCCCTGCTCTACGAGCGGAATTTCAAAAGTTGGTTCCAAAAGCGCCGCGATCTCTGCCCCGAGCGCTATGCGGGAGTGGAGAGGAACCTGGTGGAGATTTACGACCATTGAGTGTGGGTCGCAGGACCACGGAGCACGGTTGTATTGTTCGTTGTGTTGTTGTAAAATTTAGTCGCCTAGAGGTTAACGTGGTTTTGAGGAGGAACGCCGGCATTGTCTGATATAGTCATCAGTGTCGATCCTGCGGAATACGGCTTAGAGGCGGTCTATATGGCCTGCTATACTTTTCTCAACCGGTATTCTGTTTCTATTGGGAAGGACACTGGAAAAGGCATCCCGGTTTTTTTAAAAGCGCAAAATGCCCTGTCCGATGAGGAAGCCCTGAAAATTAGAGAAGATTTTCAGAA
>MGUX01000123.1 GCA_001800185.1 Elusimicrobia bacterium RIFCSPLOWO2_12_FULL_59_9 | reverse complement strand
TTTGGCAAAAAGACACCAGCTTTTGCAGATTGGGCTCCGATATCAAGCCTTCGTCGGCCGCCACCGCCGCCCAATGCCCTTGCTGCTCCTGAAATTTTTTGGCGGCCTCCGTCTCGGTTTGCGCCCAATCGGCCGGTTGGCCCCGTTTTTCAAAAAGAGAAATGATCTCGCGGCCCAGACCCGTGTCCGCTGTCGCCAAAAGAATGCGTTTTTTTTCAGTCACGTTATTGAGGGGAACGTCAAGTGGACAGTGGTCAGTGATCGAGTGATCGAGTGTTCAGTAATCAAGTGGACGATTCAACGAATGAGGGAGCACCAGGTGAACAATAGGGTATTGAGAAGGAAAGAAGCGGCCAGAGCTATGCCACGTTGGGTGATGCCTTTGTAACCCTCACGCCTTGTTGTCGCATCGCTTGTCTTGATTGCCCGTTCACTTGATCACTCGACCACTGACCACTCGATCACTTGAACACTAAAACTTCACGATCAACGAGTACCTGAAGGTATCCCCAAGGTCCCCGAACGGAACCCACGCAAAATCAAACCCCACGTTCCTAAATCCCAGACCGCCGCCCATCGAAAACCCGGCCAGACCATCCGCATCGGCGTTTTGCGAGCTATAGCCGGCCCGCAACGCCCCTTCCATGCTTGCGAAGCGGTGCAGATACTCGCTCCCCACATTGTACGTCAGGCGGTTGTCCCGGGGAAGCAATAAGTCCAAACCCAACGTCAAAGAATCCTGAGCCCCCGGGGCCAGACGATAGCTTGCCGCCAAAAACCCAAGCATCGGCAGAGGGTCCGACTCCTGCCTGAATTTCGGCTTGCCGCCCAGATGCCGAACCCCGGCGCCGAGTTTTAAGTTCTCGCCCGCGCCGTAAAGCGCGCCCAAATCTGCGGCCAAGGTTCCGGCTTTCACCGAGTCTATCGTCTGCTGGATGAATTTCAAATTGGCGCCCCAGGCAAAGCGCTCCGAGCCCCCGGCATAAGAGAGAGCGTAGGCGAAATCATCCGCCCCGAAAGTCCCAAGGGGCGCCGCTGTCTCCGCGTTGCCCCGGCGCTCGATGCCGGAAACCGAAAGATTGTAAACCGCCAGCCCCAGCGTTCCCTTGCCGGAATCCTCCGTATCCCCGTCCCACCCGAATCGGCTCAAAGGCAGCGCGATCGCCGCAAATTCATAGTTCAAGCCCTGGAAATAAGAGTTGTGCATGCCGGTCAACTGCACTTGGCTCACCGCAGCCAAACCGGCGGGGTTATAGTAAATGGCGTGAACATCGTCGGCCACGGCCGAAAAAGCCGAACCCATGCCTGCGGGGCGCGCCCCGGGGGGAATCTTCAAAAATTGCGCGCCCGACGTGCCCACGTTGGAGGAGGCGGCATATAAGAGTGGTCGAGTGGTCGAGTGATCAGTGATCAAAGTGATCATCACGGCAAAGGCGGCCGCCATCCGCGCGATGCGCCGCGCCTGAAGGTTTTTCGGTCTTTCCTTCACTCGATCACTCGACCACTTGATCACTTGTCCCCTCTGACCACTTGATCACTTGCCCTCTCCATCACTCGATCACTTGACCACTGATCACTGATCACTTTTCTTTCTCACTTTATAACCGCCATTTTAATGAACTTCTTGCTTGAGCCCACCTTGATCTCGGCGATATAGACGCCGCTGGCGACGTCCCGACCGGAATCATTTTGGCCGTTCCACGCCTGATAATAGATGCCGCTGTTGAGAGTGCCCAGAGCGATGCTCCGGACCTTCTCTCCGGCCACGTTGAAAATGTCGATTTTAGCGTCCCCGCTCATCCCTGCCGGCACGGAGAAATAGATCATCGTCCCGCGCACGTCCGCGGTCTGCCCGCCCGAAACTCCGTAGAGCATGCTGACGGTTTTTGTCCGCAGGTCGAAGGGGTTAGGGAAGTTATAGGCCTCCAAGCCGGCCGCGGTGACCGCCGCCGTGGAGCTGATCACCGCCACTTTGGCGTCAAGAAGCACGAAGGTCGAGAAATGGTCGACGTTGATTTTGAAAGTGTTGTTGACGCGGTCGATGCCCGGCAATCCGCCCAGCACGTCCTGCTGCAGGACGTAGGTGTTGGCCTTTTCATTAAACCAATAAACGTTGAGTTTGCCCGGATCGTTGACCGTGGTCGAGTCGTAATGCAGCGTCAGTTCCGACGGCTTATTGAGCGACGTCCGGACGCCCAACGGCAGGAAAATGTCGTAAAACGCGCTGAAGGGGTTGACATTGGGCAGAGCGTCGGCGGCCGCAAGAGCTTTGAAGAAGCCGGCCGGATAGGCGGCGGGCGCGAATTTCAGCCCATAGGAGCCGCCGCCGGCGTTGTAGCCCGCGTTTCTCTGCCGGGTCGCCGCCGGGTTTTCATTGGCCTTCTGAATTCCGACCTTGATGGTGGAGGAGGCATCCACGGCGAATGTCCCCACCGGCAATTCCACCTTGGAGGGATCATCCCCTCCCATTCTGGCAGTCCCACCGCTCAAATTGGACACGGGCGTCTCTTTGACGGCGTCTATCCCGATAAAGACCACCGCCTGCGTCTCCATGGCGAATTCGGGATTTACCGTATCGGTCGAGGCCGGATTTTCGATATTGCTGTAGGCGAAAAAGCGCGCCGTGATCGACGAAATACTGGTGCCCTCCGCGTTAAGCTCCATGGTCAGCTTCTTGCGGTTGTTGCTGATTTCGGCGCCGGAGATAACGCCGGAGGACGCCGACACCAGGCTCGAAGCGGCATCGTCGTCGGTGGTCTTGTTGCGCAGGCGCTTGGTGGTGTTGAAGACGATGCTAAACTTCCTGGCGCTGGTCTTCGACACGTCAATCACCGCCGAGACTTCCGGCTTCCTCGGCTTGTAGATCAAATTCAACGTCTGGACGGTCGTCCCTGTCGAAAAGGTCACCGTCGAAAACGTCACCGCCTCGCCTTCCGTCGGCACAAGCGTGTCGCCTTCATCATCGGTAAAAATGACCTTGTACGTCCTTCCCGCCTTGAATCCAGTGATCGAGTATTTCGTGACCACTTTGGAATTTCCGGGCGATTCCAAGCTGCCGACAAATCGCTCCTCGATGTCGTTGACGTTGACCGCGGCGATGGAGGCGATTTCAAACTGGCTGGGATTGGAACCGTTCGGTTTGACCATCGTTCCCGTCAAGGTGATTCCGCTGGCCAACTCGATGGAGCAGCCGGCGTTCGCGCCCGATTTGAGCTCCACGGCTTTTTCCGCGGGCTTGTAGCCCTGGGCGGCCACCGTCAGCTTGTATTTTGCCGCTTCCAAGGAATTGACCACGAAGCTGCCGTCGGGCCCCGTCACGATGATGACGTCTCCCACCGGATTGGTCCGCGGGCGGACTCCCGTCTTCTGAATAAACACTTTGGCCGCCGCCAGCCCCTGGCGGTCCGCGTCCGGCCATAGGAGCTCGCCTCCGTCGCCGGAAGTCGTCACCTGGCAGCTTAATTTACTGGGGGCGGCGGCCAGCGTGATGTCCAAACCGCTGGTCTTCTGCGTGATGTCAACGCCCGCCAAATACTTCTCCGAATAAGCGGCCCGCGTTTGATCCGATTCCTCGAGGCCGACGCGCCTGGCCGCCGTGATGTCATAATAGCGCTCTCCCGGATCAAGGCCGCCCAAGAGGAAGCCGCCCTGGGAATCGCTTTGCGCGACGACGCTCTGCGAGCCGCTCCCGCTGGAGGGCTCCGCGATGATCTCGATGTTGGGCACAGGACTGCCCTGGGAATCGAGCACCCTCCCGCTGACGTTTTGACCCGGCCGAAGCAATACCGTCCCAACGTCCTTGATCTGCCCGGCCGCCACCCTCACCCCGGAAATAACGACCGGCGCCAGATTGAAGCTCCCGCGAGCCGTCACGTCGCCCGCGGCGGATCCCTGAGCGAAAACGACATCGTAAGCGCCCGCCACAAGTCCCGTGATGGTAAACTGGTTGAAAGAGTCAAAGGCGATAAGCCCGGCGCTCTGGCCGGCTTGAGAGAATCCGCCCTCCACCCAAGGGTTGGCCTGCGCGTAGAGCGCGAAATTTCCCGGAAGCAGAGTGTTGTTGTTGGCCGTAACGGGAATCAGCGTGACCGTCGTCGTGCTGCCGCTGACGGAAACCTGCCGCAAATTGATTTTGCCCTGGATGACGCCGGAGACCTCCAGAGAGAGGTTGCGGCCGGTCAGATCCGATCCGGCCATCGTCACCGCAAATGGTTTCGCGGTGTATTTGACGGGGCTGCCTCCATCCAAAGCCTCCACGATATAGCCGCCGTTGGCCACCTGGGTGAAGCTGTAGGCCGCCGAACTGGCGCTCACAAAGCTCAGGGTCTTGGACTGAATCGCCTCGCCCCGCGTGTTTCTCAAGCTGATGATCACGTCCCGAGTCTCAATCGTTCCCACCGGCAAAGCCGCCACGCCGGATACGCTCTGCCCGCTGGTAAAGGTGAAATTGGCCGTCGCGCTGGAATTTCTAACGGTGATGATTTGCTCCACGGGCGCCACTTCGGCGCCGTCGGCGAAGCTGCCGTCAAGCTCGGGATTATTGCGGAGCAGATAGGTCCCCGGCGGAACGTTGCGGATCAGGTAATTCCCGGAAGCGTTGATCGCGCTGAAATAGGACACCGCCGATCCCCCGCCCGCCGTGGCGGCGGTGATCGAGCTTGAAAAATTGTCGAAGCCCCTGGGATATAGCTCCATGCGGAAAGAACTGGTCGTCACGCAGACCCTGAAGCCGCCCGAGCAGAAAGTGTTTTGAACGGCATTGGCCGCCAGGTCGGCCGCCTTGTTGACGGTGACCGAATAGGTGCTGAAATTGAGGTTCACCGCGCTGGCCAAGGTGATCGTGCCCCCGACATCGTAGGTTTCTCCTCCCAAGTCCATTTCCGCGGCCGTCACTTTGCCGTTGACCACGTTGAGCGTCTTTTGCGCCCGCTTGCCGGTCGTGGCATAGAGGGCCGCTACATCATAGAAGCCGGTGCCGACGTCGGGCGGCGTCAACAACGTCGCGCTGGTCGACCAAACGTCGAACCGTCCGCCTTCCCCGGCCAAAGTCGTCACGTCGCTGGTGGAGATGAACACCCCCGGTCCTTTGACCGTCAAGGAGATCTTGTCGTAATCGGCGCTGCCCGACGGCAGCAAGAAGTGAAGCCGCGCTTGTCCGGTAAAGCCCTGCAGCAGCAGGTTGGCCTTGCCCGTCCCCCCTGAGACCGTCGCCGTTTGAACTCCGGGCAGCGACGTCGCGGGGTCCACCTGAACGAAACCGTCCAAGAACGTCGTCAACTGGTAGGCGCCGTCCGTCAAGCCGCCGATCCTGAAGGTGCTGCTCGACAGAGTCGTGCTGGAAACCAAAATGACCCGCGTAAAGGCGCTGGAGAATGTCCTCGCGTTAAAGGCATTGATGTAGAGCGTCAGGTCACCAAACCGCGTTGAATCGCCTTTGACGGTGACGGTGCCTTCGAGAACTCCTCCCGTGCTGAAGGGCGGGAAGTCCACGCCGCCGCGGTCCGGGGTCCCCAAATCCACGTTGGCGACCACCACCGGTCCCGTGCTCACCGCGTCGAAACCAAACGCCCGCGCCTTTAAAGCGTAGCTGCCGGGCGTCACGTTGAAAAGCGAGTAGATGCCGCTGATTCTCGGCGCCGAGTCGGTATTTTGCTTTCCGGGAATAAAGACGCTGCTCCAATAGCTTGGGAAAGTCTGGCCGGAAAGCGTCGCCTCCACGGAAACCTGGGTTCCAAAATCTTGAATAGCGGGCAATGTGACTTTTCCGTAAAGGCTGGCGGCGCGCGTGAAGGCCCGGGTGATATCCTTGATTTCTCCGGCGTTGACGGCCACGGATGTGGTGAAGGCGTCGAATCCGAAGACCTCAACGGTGACCGTGTAGGTGTCCGGCTGCACCGTGACCGCCGTCCAGGTGCTCTGCCCGACCACGCTGGCGAGCTGCGCGGCGCCGGCATAGTAAGCGGCGCCGCTGTCGGAAATCGTTCCCCCGGCAGGAAAGTGCAGCGTCCCGAAGCCTTGGCGGGTGAAGTTGGCGTTGTTCACTTTCACGTTGCACCACAATTCAAACGGGGCGGGGTCGGGCAGCG
>MGUX01000122.1:0-5143 GCA_001800185.1 Elusimicrobia bacterium RIFCSPLOWO2_12_FULL_59_9 | reverse complement strand
TTCCGATCTCTTGAACAAGAGCCGCTTAAAATCCCGCTTTCGGATCAACAACAGCGTGGTCGGCTCCATGGCCTGGGCGGAAGCGGAGCGCACCTTGCCGTCCAAAAGCGACATCTCCCCGAAAAAGGCCCCCTTCTGCAGCATGGCGAAGGTCTTGCGCTTGCGCGCGGCCGAGGCGATGAAAATTTTGACGTGGCCGCTTAAAACGATAAAAAAATGCCGTCCCGAATCCTGGCGGGAAATGATGAGCTCGCCCGCGGCAAAGCTTTGGCTCTTTGAAATCCTTAGAATCCGGGTCAATTCCGCCGACGGGAGTTGCTTAAAGAAGGAGACGTTTTTGAGAAGCTGGAGCGCCATGAATTTCAGTTTAGCAAAACGGCTCCGGCGCGACAAGGCGGCTTTGCCGCGCCGGACTTAGAAAATCCATTCCGTCTTGGAGCGAAGCTGCGATAAAATCGCGTCGACGCGCTCGAGCGCCTCCTTGGGGGCCTGTTTCTTGTTTTCGATTTTGATCAGGCATTGGATGGCCGCCTTTTGAATCTCTTTGTCCGGATGCCAGACCGAGGGGGCCAGGATATCGAGCGTTTCGGGCGTGGCCAGCTCTCCCAGAGCCCAGATGCCGTAGAGACGCACCTGTTTGGACTTGTTGTCGGCCAAGCGGCGCAATTCGTCGAGGGCGAGCTCCTTGTTGACCTTGTACATGACCTTGGCGGCGCGCGCCCGCATCCATGGGTCCTCGTCTTCCAGAAACGGCTGCAGCAGCCTGTGGGCCGTCGCGCCGTCGGTCTCGTTGACCAGTTCGGCCTCGATGACGTCGATTTTCCGGAAATCGAGGCTCGTGAGGGCCGTTTGCGAGGCCGCCTCCTGCGCCAGGAAATTTTCCGGGCCGTGCGCCGGGCGGCGGGCCAAAGCCAGGAGCTCGATCACGAGGCCTTTTTGGCCGAAGAGGCGCTTGTACACCAGCCAGAACGCCGCCGTCAGAAAAAGCGCCATCGCGCCGAGAAAAAGGGCCGCCCCCAAAAGTATCCGCCTGAAATTGCGCTGCTCCTCCAGCAAGCTTCCGGCGGTGGCCTGCTGGCTTTCGGCCAGGGATTCAAGCACCTTCTTTTGGTCGAGCTGAAATTGGCGGATGAGCTGGAAAAGGCGCGCCTCCATCTCCCGTTCGGGATAGGCGCCGCCGGAGGCCTGCGATATCTGCTGCAGAAGCAGGCCGACTTCGACAGGCGGGGCTTCCGTGGGCCTGGCGAGATACATCCCCAGAGTTTCAAGCAGCTTTTCGGCGCCCGGATCCTGGGGGGAGAGCTCCACCGCGCGGGCGAAGGAGCGGAAGGCCCGCTGGTATTCTTTGAGGCGATAGAGCTCCATGCCCTCCTCCAAATGAACCTTGGCGAGGAGCCGGCGTGCGTTGGCGTTTTGTGGGCGGCGCGCCAGGGCTTTTTCCAGGCTCGCCCGGGAGAGGTCCCATTGCCCCTTGAAATAGTGGTAAACCCCCTGGTTGAAATCGTTGAGAAAAGCGCGGCGCGACAATAGGTACGGCGCGAGCGCCGCGGCGGCGAGAAAAATTCCGATAAGCCCGAACCACAGGCGGCGTTTCATGCGCTTTTCTCCAGAAGTATCTTGGCGACCTTTTCGACCAAGGACTGGTTGGTGAAAGGCTTGACCAAATAGGCGTCCACGCTCGCGCCCGAGGCCGAATCAAACAAGGAGGACATCTTGTCCCGGGCCGAGATGACGATGACGGGGATGGAGCGCGTCGCGGCGTCCTCCTTGAGCCGGCGGTTGGCCGTATAACCGTCCATGACGGGCATCATCATGTCCAGGAGGATGATGTCCGGCAGGATTTCCTTGGCCTTGCGGCAGCCTTCCTCGCCGTCATAGGCGCACGCGACCTCATAGCCCGCCCTTTCCAGCGTGAACTTTAAAAGTTCCATGGTGTCCCGGTTGTCCTCGACGACAAGCACTTTTTTCTTCACCGCGTCTCCTTACGGGTCACTCCGAGTCCCGCCGCAGATCCTGCGCATGAATTTTCCGCCGCGCTTCCCAGGCGGCCTGGCGAATAATAAGCTCTCCGGACGCCGACAGCGGCTCCAGGCGCTTGTCGATGGCGGCGTCGCCCAGGTCTCCCAGAGAGACGACGGCCATCAGGCGTTCGGTCGTGTTTTCGCTGTCGAGCATTTTTAAAAAATAGGGCACCGCGCCGGCGGATTTGAGGGACACCAGGATTTTAGCCGCCTGGAGCTTGTCCTCGACGCTGCCGCGCTCCAAGAGCTCCAGCAGGGGGAAGACGGCCTGCGTCCCGGCCGCTCTAAGCCCCACCGCCGCCACGCGCTGATCAAAGGGATAGGGCCCTTTCTTGAGGATTTCGAGAAAACGGGAGATCGCCTCTTTGCCGCCGATCTTGCCCAAGGATTTGGCGAGGGCTTCCTGCACGTCGATATGGGTTTCCCATTCCAAAGCCTCGAAAAGGGCCGGCACCGTCGCCCGGTTTGCGAGCTCCCCAAGCGAGAGCGCGGCCACGTAGCGCGTTTGGACGTCCCAATGGCGCAGGTATTCCATCAGGAGGGGAACCTGCCGCGCGCCGCCGCATTTTCCCAGGGCGTCGATGGCCGCGATGACGGGGGGGCCGGCGTCGCTTTTTATGACCTCCATGAGCAGCGGAACGGCTTTCGGGGTTCTCAACTCGCCCATCGCCCAGACGGCGAAGGCGCGGATTCTGAGGTTGGCGTCCTTGACCCTGGCGGCGACGAAATCAAAGACGGCTTCGTCCCTCGATTTTCCCAAAGCCTCCAGAACCTTGCAGCGGATGAGGACCGATTTTTCCCGCTGGTAGAGCAGTATCAGCGGCAGCCGGGCGTTGGCGTCGCGCAAATTGCCGAGGATTTCGACGACGCGCGCCTGCCGGGAAAGATCGTCGTCGTTTAAGGCCTCCATCAGATACGGGACGCTCCCCTTGCCCGAGCGCGTCAGAAAAAGCGAGGCCTCTTTCTGAAATTCTTCGGAATACCATTGGCCCAAATGCTTGATCTGCGTCCGAATCTGCTGGGGATCGACCGCCGGGGCGCCTTGGGGTCGAAGTTCGGCGGCGAGCAGCATGCACACCGCCGCGGCGCAACCGAGCCTGCGCATCGTCTTAAGCCCGGCCGGCGCCCGCATCCGGGCCGGCCGGCGGCATGGGCAAGCGGAACACGAAACGGCTGCCGGCGCCGGTTTCGCTCTCGGCCCAAATTTTTCCGCCATGGGCCTCCACCGCCAATTTGCAGAACGCGAGTCCGAGCCCGAAGCCCCGCCGGCTACCGCGTCCTTGAAAAAATTTGTCGAAGATTTTCTCCAGATTTTCCGTGGGGATTCCCATGCCCGTGTCCTGGATGGCGCACTCCACCTGCCCCTCCCCCGGAACCTCCCGCAGGCACACCGTAATCGAGCCGGGAGGACGCGTGAACTTCAGGCTGTTGGTCAGCAGGTTGACGAACACCCGCCCCAGCAGCGCCTCGTCGGCCGGAACGGGAGGCAGGACGTCGGGAAAACGGGTCAGGAAGGCGACGTTGACCTGCTTGCGCCGGGGCTCCATGCGCTCCAGGCATGCGCGCGCCAGATGCATCAGGTCGACGGGAGCCTGCTTGAGCGCGGGCTTGTCCATCTCCAGGCGGTTGACCTCCAGAATGGCGTCGGTCAACTGCGTCATCTGCTCGCAGTTTTGCGACGCCGTTGTGAGAAATTTTCGGGCCTCCTCCCTGGAAATTTCGCCTTTCTCGCTTTCCGCGTCGTCCTGAAGGAAGGCCAGGCTGGCTTGGATGGCCGTCAATGGGCCGCTCAAGTCGTGGATGATGGTATGGATCAAAAAATCCCTGAGATTTTCCAACTCGCGGAGCTTGTTGTAGCTGTTCTCAAGCTCGTCGCGAAGACTCTTGGTTCTTAAGAAAGCCCGGACCTTGGCCAGAAGCTCCGCCTGCTCAAAAGGTTTGGTGATGAAATCGTCGGCGCCTGCGTCCAAACCCGCCACTTTGTCGCTGGTGCCGTGCAGGGCCGTGATCAGCAGCACCGGAACCTCCCTCAAGGCGGGAATGGCTTTGAGCCGGCGGCAGACCTCGATGCCCCCCATGTGGGGCATCATGACGTCGAGCAGGATCAGGTCCGGCGCTTGCTCCTGCGCCGCGGCCAAGCCCTCGGCCCCCGAAAGCGCCGTCGCCACGCCGTAGCCGTGGGACGCCAGCAGGGCCTCCAGGCCCTCCACGAGATCGAATTCGTCGTCAACGATCAGGATTTTCGCCATTTGGGCAGAAGCTTGCCGACCGTATCCAGAATGTCCTGGCCCTTGAAAGGCTTGGAGATGACCGTCAGGGGGGAAAGCGTCATGGCCTGAAACAAAAGGCTGCGGTTGGTGTCGCCGGTCAAAAGGACGATGGGCACATGCGGGTGGCGCCTGCGCAGCGCCTTGACCACCTCGACCCCGCCGATATCTTGAAACATGAGCTCCAAAAACACCAGGCCGAATTGCCGGCCCGGGTCCGAGAGGAGCCGTATCGCCTCCTCGCCGCAGGCGCACGCCGTCACGGGATAGCCTTTGGCTGAAAGCAGCTCTTCCACCGTCCGGCGGGTCGCCTCATCGCCGTCAGCCACCAGGATGCGGTTGGAAGTCTCCAGCGGAATTTGAAAAATGAAGTTGCTGCCCACTCCCGCGTCGCTTTCCACCCAGATGCGCCCGCGATGCTGGGAGATGATCTGCCTGCAAATGGCCAGGCCCAGGCCGATCCCTCCGCCGGAGCCGCGGCGCTCGCCGGCCCCATGGATTTGGCGGAAGCGGTCAAAAATCGCCTCGCGATGCTCGGGCGCGACGCCCGGGCCGTTGTCTGAGACGGAAACCTGCACGCAGTCTTTTTCCTGCCTGGCGGAGACGAGCACGCTGCCTTTGGGCTGCGTGAATTTCACCGCGTTGACGATCAGGTTCGTCAACACCTGCTCGATGCGCATCGGGTCGGCATAAATCCATGGAAGGTTTTCGGGGGCCTGGCAACTGAGGGCGATTTGTTTTTCCTTGGCCAGGGCCGTGAGGTTTGCCGCCAACTGCCGGATCAAGGGGCCCACGTCGGTCGGCTCGCGGCGGGTTTCGAGCCTGCCGGATTCCAATTTGGAAAGATCCAGAATG
>MGUX01000121.1 GCA_001800185.1 Elusimicrobia bacterium RIFCSPLOWO2_12_FULL_59_9 | reverse complement strand
TGATTGACATTGCATCCATGTCTCGAGAAGAAATGAGTGATTTCTTTGAAAAAGCTTTTGAGAGTGTTCAAGTCAAAATTGGACCTGAAGCTGTGGACTTGATGGCGGAATATTCCGCGGGATTTCCCAAAATCATGCATTTGGTGGGTGACGCCGCTTTTTGGCGTGACCGGGATGGCGTGATAAGCAAGGAAGATGCTCTCACGGCTGTGGTTATGGCGGCGGATGAAGTTGGTAAAAAATATGTTGATCAACAGGTTTACAAGGCGTTGAGAAGCGCTGACTATCATTCCATCTTGGCAAAAATAGCGAAAAAGGGGCCGGATTCCATGAGTTTCATGAAAAGCGACGTGTCTTCCGGACTGACCGACTCTGAAACGAAAAAATTCAACAACTTTCTTCAAAAGATGAAAATTTTAAAAGTTCTTCGTTCCGGTGATGTTCGAGGAGAATATGTTTTTAATGTAAGAATGGTGCGACTTTACATCTGGCTGCAAAGTTCACAGCAAAAGCAATCGAAAGCTTGAAATGCGATAACATTCTCCCTGGAGTGCCAGTTGGTGTTTCGTTCGAAAAGGGACAATATCGCCGGAACCCAGATCGCCGATTTATGCGCCTATCCGTGCGCCCGCCATATTTTGGATCCGGCAAAATCGAATCCGGCTTGTGATATCGTTCGAAAACACGTTTACAATCGAGCGGGGGTGTCAGGATGGAAGGTGTTCCCATAAATAGAAACGGGCAATCCCGATATAATCAGGAATGCCCGCCGACCGAGAATTCTCAGTCCGTCTTCAGTATAGCTGGAAAGGCTGTTGCCGTCAATAGATATTTTTTGGCGGTGGGCTATTTTGATTTAAGCGTGGACCCTTGACAAAATGACATTTTGGGCTTATTCTATCAATAGCCCTTGTTGCCATACTCTTGCAATGTGGTTGGCTTGTGTTATACTATTGTGCCCTATCCAAATTAAGTCGTGAGGGAGCCCACGGCTATGCCAACCAAAGAGCAGTTAGAAGCGCAGGATGAATCGACTGAATTGGCTCATGTCAGCCATAGCATTATTATTCCCTCCTTCCTTCGCGGCGCTGCGCGAGTCATTGACATGGGCGTGACGATACGCGTTTTCAGACTCAACAAGAACCCGAAGAAAGCCGATTTCGAGGCGCTACAGAGCGATTGGTGCGCCGTTGGAGATGACATCCGGGTCGCCATATCCCTGGAATCGAAAGACAAGCCCGCCACTGAATGAGTCAACATCAAAATCCTCCTATTCCTCAAGGGCCACCTAAGGGCGCTCTCCTCGCCGCGCAAGTCGAATCCCGCCGGTTCAGCGGGCCATTGCCTCCGCCTGAGATTCTCGAGCATTATGAGCGCATCGTTCCTGGTGCCGGCGAAAGAATTCTAAAAATGGCTGAGAATCAGGCCCAACACCGTCAAAACATTGAAGTTAAATTGGTGGTGAGTGGGCTGGTTAATGAACGTATTGGGGCCATCGGTGCGACTATTGTTTCATTGGGGTTCTTGGGCGGGGCGGTTTACTCGATTGCGTCCGGATATCCTGCGGCTGGGACTTTTTTGGGAACCCTCGACATTTTGGCGCTTGTGTACGCCTTCCGCGTTGGCCGCACTTAATCTTCTTTTTAAATTGTTGTGCTTGGCGATTCCCTGTTTGCCTGTGACGATCTACTCATGGATGGCGCGTGCGAGGGGATGAACCGTTCGAGTTCATGCGTATCTTGCGTTGTAAAGTTCTGTTCCCACCTGCTTCGTGAAAAATTGTTGTAAAATCAGTCACATCAGGGCATAGCTCCATTGGTTGGAGCGCCTGGATGGGGGTTCGTGATCGCACGAATAAGTGCGACCGAGCTACGCACCGTTCGCAGAGCTTTCGGTACCTGAAGCGCCGGAGGCGCTGATCCGAACGCCGCCGCGTCTCTGACGCTTCATGGTCCCCGGAGCACTGCGCAGGGGGCCGCCGAGATGGTGAGGCGGCTGGCGACAAGCGGTTTTAATTCGGGGCATAGCTCAATTGGCTAGAGCGCCTGGTTTGGGACCAGGAGGCTCTCGGTTCAAGCCCGAGTGCCCCGAATTGAAGCCGCTTGTCGAGGAGCTCTCGGTTCAAGCCCGAGTGCCCCGAAATGTGCGGCCCGCAGAGGAGGCTTGACGTTCCGGCATTCATGCATGAAGCTTTCTGTCTGTCGTCCCTTTTCTTGTTGATAGCCTTGGCGGTTCCTCGCGAGCTCAAGGGCCGCATCGCCGGAGCGACCACCGTCACCGTGACCAAGAACGAGATTCTGAAGGCTCTTAACAAGATTGACGACTTCATCCTCGCTGTCGCGACGTTAGAGGGCGACGCGGCTGTCCCACGTTATATCCAAAGGCCCTTCCAGCGGGAGCCAGACTTCGGGGCGATGAGCGTCAATTACCACCTCCCGGAGCCGCTCGACAGGGCGGAGGACCCGAGATGATCGCTGGACTTGAGCAGCTCAAAACCCTCCTCGGCGGCATGGAAGGCGAGAACCTTGAGTTCAAGGAGGCGAAGAATCGGTTCGGTTTCGATGAACTCTCGCGGTACTGCGTCGCGCTGGCCAACGAAGGTGGCGGCAAGATCGTCCTGGGCGTGAGCGACACGCGTCCCCGGAAGGTGGTGGGCACCAAGGCCTTTGAGCAGTTGGAGCGGACGCGCGCCGGCCTCATGCAGAAGGTCCCGCTTCGCATCGAGGCCGGCGAAGTCGGCCATTCGGACGGGCGCGTCCTGATTTTCGAGGTCCCATCAAGACCGCTAGGGACTGCCATCAAGGTAGACGGGATTTATTGGATGCGCCATGCCGACGGCTTGGTCGCCATGTCCGAGGAGAAGCTGCGCCTCATCTTCGCGGAGACTGGCCGCGACTTCTCCGCTGAGATTTGCCCCAAAGCCGGCATGGCCGACCTCTCGACCCAGGCCATTGAGGACTTCCGCAAGCGATGGATCGAGAAGTCCGAAAACAAGGCCCTCGAACGGCTGTCGCGCGTGCAACTCTTGCGGGACGCCGAAGCTCTGTCCGAGGATGGTCTGACCTACGCGGCTCTGGTTCTCTTCGGTACCCGAGAGGCCCTCGGGCGATACCTGGCCCAAGCCGAGGTGGTGTTTGAGTACCGGTCATCCGAGGCATCCGGTCCTGCTCAGCAGCGCAAAGACCTGCGGCAAGGTTTCTTCAGTTTTTATGATGACCTTTGGAACACCATTGCCCTTCGCAACGACAAGCAGCATTACGAGGAAGGAATGTTTATCCACGACATCCTAACTTTCGATGAGCGGGCCGTCCGCGAAGCGATTCTGAACGCGGTCAGCCACAGGGACTATCAACTGGGAGGAAGCGTCTTTGTCCGCCAATATCACCGGCGGCTCGTCATCGAGAGCCCAGGAGGGTTCCCGCTTGGAGTGAATGCCGACAACGTCCTGGACAAGCAGGCTCCCCGCAATCGGCGCATTGCCGACACTCTCACGAAGTGCGGCTTGGTTGAGCGATCAGGCCAGGGAATGAACCTAATTTTCGAGCGCAGCATCGAGCAGGGCAAACCCCTCCCGGACTTCTCTGGAACCGACGCTCACCAAGTCAAGCTGACGCTCCATGGCCAGGTCCAAGATCCGAACTTCGTCCGATTCCTTGAGGTCGTTGCACGCGAAGCGCACCAGTCTTTCTCCACCCAGGATTTGCTGGCGTTGGATTGCGTCCACCGCGAGGTTAAGGTCCCGCCTGCCCTTGGACGGCGTCTCAACTCGCTGGTGGAGACGGGCGTCGTGGAGCGCCTTGGTCGGGGACGCGGAGTGAGACTAATCCTGTCCCGCCGTTTCTACGCGATGGTTGGCAAGAGGGGTGTTTACACGCGAAAGAAGGGACTGGATCGGGAGACCAACAAGGAATTGCTGGCGCGCCACATCCAAGAGAACGCCAAGGAAGGGAGTCAACTCAGAGAGCTGATGCAGGTCTTGCCTGGCTTGTCCCAGAGCCAGGTGCAGAAGCTGTTGCGGGAGCTTAAGGTCGCGGGCAGGATACGCAGTGAGGGGGCTACTCGGGCCGGCCGTTGGTTCCCCATTGCTTAATGCGCTAATTGCACCGGATTGCGAGGGCTGCTTCGGCGCAATATGGCATATGAAATATGATTATTAATAAAGGCTTTTTGTTAGACGGATTGCGCCGGATTGCGCCGAACGCAATTAATTTGGCGCAATAGGCAACACTGGTGGGCTCGACGTCCCGGCATTCATGCATGAAGCTCTCTGTTTGTCGTCCCTTTTCCTGTTTATAGCCATGGCGGTTCCGCGCGAAATGGAAGCTTATCCTTCCGAAACGGTGGTGCATGCCGCGCCGCGGGACTTCGCGGACGCGCGCGCCGAGAATTTATCGCCGGCGCCGTATGAGTTCGGGCTGTTGGAGCTCACCCGGGCCAAACGTCTGGATCAGGTCGTCCTGCGCCGGGGACTGCTGGAGTCGGCCACCGTGTGGGCGCGATTCCCCTTCGATGAGCTCGTCGCTTCCGCCAACTGCGAAACGCCGCTCGACACCGCCTTTGAAATCGAGGTCCAGGTGCGCTTCCCGGACTCGGAGCCGCCGGTTTGGAGCCCCTGGTTTCATATGGGTCGCTTCGAGCCTTCCGGCCGCTCCGCCAGCGGGGAAAAAACAGAGGAGACCTTCGGCAAAGTGGAGGTGGATACCCTCCAACTCAGTAAACCCGCCGACGCTTTCCGCTATCGCCTGAGCCTGGAAAGCCGGGACCCTGAGGTGAGCCCGGTGCTGCGGCTGGCGGCCGTCGTCTACACGGACCGTTCCGGCCGCGCACCCTCCCAAGCGTCGCCACCGGACGCCCGGAAGAATTCCCACCCCGCCTGGGGCCGGGAGCTCAACGTCGTCAAGCGATCCCAAATGACGGAGCAGGCGACCTACGCCCGGGACATCTGCAGCCCCACCTCCCTGGCGATGGCGCTCCATTATTGGAAAGTTCCTCTGACCACCGCCGAGACGGTCGTGGCCGTGGTGGATACCCGCGCCGGAATTTACGGAAACTGGTTTTTCAACGTCGCCTTCGCCGGTTCCAAGGGGCTCGCCGCCTTCGTGACGCGGCTCAATTCCATGCAGGAGCTTGAAGCGGAAATCGCCGGGGGAAGGCCGGTGGCGGTCAGCATCTCTTTTGGTCCAGGCGAGCTGGACGGGGCCCCGCTCAAGAAAACCCGCGGCCATCTATTGGTCGTGCGCGGCTTCGACCGCCGAGGCAACGTCATCGTCAACGATCCGGCCGCGCCGCAGGCCCGAAGCGCGCGCAGGATTTACAAGCGGGAGCAGTTTGCAAAAGTCTGGCTCGGAAAAAAATTTGGTT
>MGUX01000120.1 GCA_001800185.1 Elusimicrobia bacterium RIFCSPLOWO2_12_FULL_59_9 | reverse complement strand
TCATCGCCAAACCTCGGGCTGCTCTTCCATCAACTGCAGGAACGCCGCGACAATGTCCGGGTCAAACCGGGTGCCGGAGCCGTTTTTGGCTTCCAGAACGGCCTTTTGAACCAATTCATCGTTTTTGACGCCGATGATGCGAAGCTCCTCAACCGCTTCCACCAGAGCCAGTATCCTGGCCCCTAGGGGAATCGCGTCCTTGGCGAGTTTGTCGGGGAAGCCCTGGCCGTCGAAGCGTTCGTGATGGTGCTGGATGATGGGCATCGCCCCGGCGATCATATGAATGCCTTCCAGCATTTTGATGCCCACCACCGGATGCAAATCTTCGCTGGGGTTTAACTCCGCCAGGCCCATGCTGCGCATGAGGGCCGGGTTGCGCAGCCCCACGTAGCCGATATCGTGCAAAAGGCCGGCGTAATAAATGGCGTTGTACTCCGCCCGCTCCACCTCGAAGAGCCGGCCGATGGCGCAGGCGAGCCGGGCGGCGCGGTTGGGATGCCCATGGTAGCGGTTTTTGGTGGATTCTATCCCCATGACCAAAAGCTCCAGCACGTGGGAGAAGAAATTTTTCTGATCGGCGACAAGTTTGGCGTTGGTGATGGCGACCGAAGCCAGGTTGGCCAAGCTGTTCAAGAGCCCGAGGTCTTTTTCCGTGTAGGGCCTATCGCCGCGCTTGTTGAGCACCTCGGCGACGCCCACCAGCTCCCCGCGGTAAAACATCGGCACGCAGATGAGAGAGCGCGTTTGGAAGCCCGAAGACTTATCAACCTGCCCGGTGAAGCGCGGGTCCTTGCTGGCGTCGTTGACGATGAGAGGGGTCTTGCTTTGCGCGACGGTTCCGGCGATGCCCTTGCCGATGGGGACCAATATTTTTTTGAGCGCGCCCACCTTGGAGCCGGTGGCCGTTTTGAAAAAAAGATTTTGTTTGAGGTCGTCGACCAGCATGATGGAACTGGCTTCCGAGTCCAGCAGGCGCTCCGAGGCGAGGCCGATTTTTAAAAGCAGGGCGTCCAAATCGAGAGTGGAGCTGAAGCTGCTCGCGATTTGGAAGAGCTCGTTGGTGCTTAGATCTGCTGCTGGAGTTCCCGGTTCCGGGGCCATAGGCTCCTCTGTTAAATGCCGGCTATTTTTTGACCTCTTCGGCCTCCGCAGTCCCTCCGATGACTTCGCGGACGGTCGTGAGGCCTTGAATGACTTTCTCCAAGCCGTCTTGGACGATCATCCTCATTCCGTTTTTGGCGGCGAAATCCCGCAAGGGATCCGCGGCGTATTCTTTCAAGGCGAAATTGCGGATTTTTTCGTCGAGCACAAGCAATTCGTGGATTCCCACGCGGCCTTTATAGCCCGTTTTTTTGCATTTATCGCAGCCGACGGGCTTGAAAAACTTCGTGCCGGGAGGAATGTCGACCGCCTTTTCCTTAAAGGTGGCGAGCTCAGCCGCGCTGAGATCTCCGAGCTTTTTGCAATCTTTGCAAAGCCTGCGGGCCAATCGTTGCGCCAAAATCGCCTTCGTGGTTCCGACGACCATGTAGGATGGAACGCCCATCTCGATGAGGCGGGAGAGCGACGACGGGGCGTCGTTGGTGTGGATGGTGGAAAACACAAGGTGGCCCGTCATGGCGGCTTCCAAGGCGATGTGGGCGGTCTCTTCATCGCGGATTTCGCCCACCATGATGACGTCCGGGTCCAGGCGCAAGAAGGAGCGCAGGGCGGTGGCGAAGTCGAATTTCTTGTTTTCTCCGAGCTTGAGATCCGGATTGACGGGCACCTGCACGATGCCGTCGATGTTGTATTCCACCGGGTTTTCGGCGGTCAATATTTTTATGTCGGCCCGGTTGATGTAGTTTAAGGCGGAATAAAGCGTCGTTGATTTTCCGGACCCCGTCGGCCCGCACACGAGGATCAGGCCGAAGTTTTTCTTGCCCCCGATGCCCTGCAGCAGCGCCAGGAACTTCTCCTGGGTGTCGGGCAAAAGACAAAGCTGATCGATGGTGACGTTGACCGAGGAGCGGTCCAAAATACGCATCACGCAGGACTCGCCGTAAACGGTGGGCACCATCTCCACGCGGAACTCGATGGGCTTGCCTTGGGCCAGAATTTGAATACGGCCGCTTTGCGGAATTCGCCTCTCCGTGATATTCATGGAGTTGGTCATGATTTTGATTTTCGCCGCCAAAGCCGTCCGGTAGCCCCAGGGGATCGCGAAGGTGCCCTTTTGGAGGTTTCCGTCGATGCGGTAGCGCACCACCACCGTGCTGTTTTTGCCGGTGGGGTCCTCAAAAGGCTCGATGTGGATGTCGGAAGCCTTGCTCGAGAGGGCCGTCAGGATGATAGCGTTGACCAGCCTTTCGACTTCCGGCGCGCTGGCGTCCACCTCGGCGATATCCGTCTTTTCCTCCTTCTGCAGCTCCAGGCTGCCTTCCTCCTCCTTGAGAGAGTCCCCTTTCACCGAGTCGAAAAGCTTGTCGATCTGAGCCCCCTCGGTCTTGCCGTAAGCCTTGTTGAGGGCGTTTAAGATGTCCTCCGGCAGGGCGTAATAGCTTTGAATTTCCAGCCCCGTGCGGAGCTGAATATCCTCGCTGATGAAGAAATCCTTGGGGGTGGCCATCGCCACGAAAAGAACGCTCTCCTCCTTGGCGAAGGGGATGGCGTTGTGCCGCCGGGCGACCTGCTCCGGGATGATTTTGACGATTTCGGGATCGAGCTCCATTTGGCCCAAGTCGACGGCCTTGACTTTCCATTCGTCCGTGAGGGCCTTAAGGAGCTCGGGCTTTTTGATGGCGCCGGCTTCCAGAAGCGCCTGCGTCAAGGGGATGCGCGTGGCCTTGGCCTTTTCATCCGCCGTTTTGATGGCCGCTTCCGAGACCAATTTGCGGTCGAGAAGGATTTGGTCTATGGTTTTCTTGCGGACGAGACCTTTGGTAACCGCCATTTTAGGCTTTGTACTCTCCAAAAACGCGCTTGAGGGCGCCGATGATTTCGCCCAAGGAGGCGCTGTTTTCAACCGCCGCCAGTATATATGGAAACAAATTTTCGCTTTGATTGGAAGCCGCTTTTTGCAGAGCGTCGAGCGCCCGGCTCGCTTTGCTCCCATCGCGCCTTTTTTTGAAAGCCGCCAGCTTTTTCACCTGCCCGGCCTCGATTTTGGGCGAAATCTTGAGAAGCGGGATTTCTTGCTCTTTCGCGCGGCCCTCGGGCCTGTAGCAGTTGACGCCTACCACGGATTTTTCTCCCGATTCGATCTCTTTCTGAGAGCGGTAGGCCTCGCTTTCTATCTCCTTTTGAGGATAACCGGCGGCGATGGCGGCGGTCATCCCTCCCATGGAGCGGATTTGGCTCAGCGCCGCCTCGGCGCGGCGGAGGATCTCCGTGGTGAGGGCTTCCACCGCGTAAGAGCCCGCCACCGGATCGACGCTGTCCGGGATGCCGGTTTCATGGGCCAGGATTTGCTGGCTTCGCAGGGCCAGCTCCGCGGCCTTTTGGCTCGGCAGGGCGAGGGCCTCATCGTAGGAATTGGTGTGCAGGGATTGGCAGCCTCCCAACACCGCCGCCATGGCCTGGAGCGCTACCCGGATGACGTTGTTTTGCGGCTGCTGGCTGGTCAGCGTCGAGCCGCAGGTCTGGACATGAAATCGGAGTTGGCAGGATTTGGGGTCGCGGGCGCCGAAATCCTCGCGCATCAGCCGCGCCCATAGTTTCCGGGCCGCGCGGAACTTGGCGATTTCCTCCAAGAAGTGATTGTGGCAGCCGAAGAAAAAGGCCAGCTTCGGGGCGAATTCATCCACGGGAAGTCCCCGCTCCAAGACGCGGCGGATATAGGCCTCCGCGTTGGCGAAAGTGAAGGCGATTTCCTGGACGGCGTTGGAGCCCGCTTCGCGGATATGGTAGCCGGAGATGGAAATCGGGTGGAAGGCGGGGAGATGGCGGTTGGCGTAGACGATCGTGTCCGTTACCAGGCGCAGGCTCGGCTCCAGCGGAAAAATGTAGGTGCCTCGGGCCAGGTACTCCTTTAGAATGTCGTTTTGAAGCGTGCCGCGCAGCCGCTCGAGCGGGATGCCGCGCCGCTTGGCCGTCGCGACGTAGAACGCCAACAGAACGGGCGCGGTCGCGTTGATGGTCAAAGAGGTCGAAACGGAGGCCAGATCGATGCCTTCAAAGAGGCCTTCCATGTCCTGCAGGGCGCCGATGTGCACCCCGACACGGCCGACTTCGCCCGCGGCCTTCGGATCGTCGGCGTCCAGGCCGATTTGGGTGGGAAGGTCGAAAGCCGTGGAGAGCCCCGTTTGTCCCTGCTCCAGCAGCCAGCGAAGCCTCTTATTGGTTTCCTTAGAGGAGCCGAAGCCGGCGTATTGGCGCATGGTCCACAGCCTGCCCCGATACATGTCCTTGTGGATGCCTCGGGTGAAGGGGTATTCGCCTGGAGGCGGCGCGGCGTCCGCGGCTTGGTTGTAGACCCGGCTGATTTCGATTCCCGAGGAGGTCAAGAATTTATTTTCCATCGCGAAACTCCAACTGGTCCCCTTCGGCCACGCGGCCGGACAAAGCCCCCGACTCAAACTCCAGGGCGCTGCGCGCGCCGCGCACCCACGGAGACAGGCGCCACGGGAGCAGGCCGCGGAGAACGCGCACCGCTTTTTGGTCCCGGTCCAAAAAAACAACGTCCAGGGAAAAACGCATAAAGCAGGTGTGAATCATCCTGCAGGGAATGAGCCACATGGCGGCTTGAGGGCCCGGCGAGGCCCGTCCCATAAGCCCGAAAAGCCGCGCGCTGAAGCCGTCGGCCTTCTCGACGCGCTCGGCCAAGAGGCAACCGCGGGTGGCGTTGAAGACATCCGTCACAGCGAGAGTTTACTACATTTGGAAAGAGGCGGCCAAACCCCTATTTTTGGTTTAATAGCGGCATGTCGCGCAAAAAAAAGAAGCTTTCCGATGCCGGCGCGCCGCCGCAGGGCCTGTGGCGGCGTCTTTGGCCGTATGCCCTCGTATTTTCCGCGGCTTTCGCGCTGCGATGGCTGCATATCCTGGAGGCCGGCCGTTCCTATCCTTTCTTCTACGCTTTCGCCGGAGACGCGGCCAGCTACAACGATTGGGCTCAGCGCATCGCGGCGGGGGCCTGGATAGGCGGCAAAGTTTTTTACCAGGACCCGCTCTATCCCTACGGGTTGGCTCTGATTTATCGATTCGCGGGCTACCACACTTTTCTGGTCCGGTTTCTGCAGATCGCGATGGGCTCGCTAGGTTGCGTCGTCATTTATAAGACGGCCGAGATATATTTCGACCGGAAGACGGCGTTGGCGGCGGGGCTGGCGAGCGCGGCCTACGGGCTTTCTATTTTTTATGAGGGCACGCTGCTCAAGGACGGCCTGAGCCTGTTTTTGAGCGCCGCGGCGATGGTGTTTTTGGCGCCGGCCCGCCGCGAGCCGTCGCAGGGGCGCTGGTTTTTGTCCGGCTTGTGCCTGGGGCTTTTAGTGCTGACGCGGGGCAACGCCGTGTTGATGATCCCCTTTCTTCTGGCTTGGCCCTTTTGGCTTTGCGGCCGCGCTCTCCGGAGGCCGGCGCTGCGCTACGGCGCGCTTTTTTTATTGGGCGCTTTGATCCCGATGCTGCCTTCCTTGGCTCATAATTATTTGGTTGGAAAAGACATCGTTTTGACCACCAGCCAGGCGGGGCCGAACTTCTACATCGGCAACCGCGCGGGCGCCAGCGGCACGTATGAGCCTCTGGCCTCCGGCCGGCAGACGCCGGAGTTTGAGGCGGAGGACGCCCGGCGCATCGCCGAATTCGAGACGGGAACAACTCTCAAGCCTTCCGAGGTGTCGCGGTTCTGGTTCAAGAAAACCCTGCGCGAAATCTCCGCCGAACCCGGGCGATGGCTCCGGCTCCTGGCCCAAAAGGCGTGGATGTTCGCCGACGGCTTCGAGATGCCGGATATCGAGGATTATTATCTGGCCAAGCGGTTCTCGGCCGTGCTGCGCCTGCCGCTGCTGAGCTACGGCTTCATGTTCCCGCTCGCCGTCTTGGGAATGCTGTGCGGCTTTTCCAGGTTCAAGGAGCTTTTTCCGCTGTACGTTTTCGTCGCCGTCAACGCGGTTTCCGTGGTGATGTTTCTCTTTTTGGGACGATACCGCCTGCCCTCCGTGCCGGCGCTCATCGTCTTCGCCGCGTTCGGCTCTTTGCTCCTGTGGGAGCGGTTCCGCGCCCGGCGCTATGGGTTCGCGGCGGCCGGTGCGGCGTTTTTGGCCGCGGCCTTCTGGCTCGTCAATCGGGGAAAAAATGAAAAAATCGCGTTCTATATGACCACTTCGTTGGCGAATTTGGCGACGCATTACCAGTCCGACAAGCAAAACGACAAGGCGATTTCCATTTTGAGGGAGGCGCTGCAAATGGACCCCGCCGACGCCCAGGCGCATTTTTTTCTGGCCAACAACTACCTGGATATGAAAAATTACGCGGCGGCCGTCGCCGAATACGGCGAGACTCTGCGCTTGGACCCGCGGCACTCGCAGGCGATGTATCTTCTGGGAGCTGCTTATTTCTATCAGGGCGACGCGAAGAGAGCCAGGGAGGAGTGGGGGCGCGTGCTGGAAATTTTCCCTTCCCATCCCCAGGCCCGCCAGGGTTTGGAACTCCTCAAGCAGCGGCGGAGCGCTCAGTGAATGACGGCCACGCGGCCTTTGAGGAAGCCCTTGTCGGTCCTGACCGTGTAGATGTAGACCCCGGAGGCCACGCGCTGGCCGGCTTCGTTGCGGCCGTCCCAGGAAAGGCTGCGCTGGGTGTCCACCAATTCTCCCGCCATGGTGTAGAATTGCACGTTGAGGTTGTTGCCCTGGAAGGCCGGCGGAATGCGGATGGTCAGGGAATTGGAGCCGCCGTTGTGGAAAGGGTTTGGATAGGCCTCCGGTTTTCCGGTCAGAGCCGCCAAAGAGCCCCGGGTCAATAGACGGAGGGCGGAGAATGCATCCACCTCGCCCCAGCCGTAGGTGGTGTCAAACCCCGCCGAGCCCAGGTCTTCGGCCGAGTTTCGCAGAGTGTAGACGATGGTGGCGGTGCTGACGTCCGGTTTGGCCGACATCAGCAGCGACACCAGGCCCGCGACGAGAGGCGAGGCGAAGGAGGTGCCTCTTTGGGCGCTGTATCCGCCGCCCAGTTTGGTGGTTAGAACGATGTCTCCGGGGGCGACCACGTCCAGTTCGGGACCGCGGCCGGAAAAAGAGGCGATGGTTCCTCCCGAAGAAGTGGCTCCCACGGCCACGACGTTTAAGAGCTTGGCGGGACACTGAACGGCCAAAAAATAGTTATTTTCAGGATCGGCGTTCCCGGAGGCGGCGACGACCGGAATGTTGTTGTTGAGGGCGACGGTGATGGCGGTTTGAAGCGCGGAAGAGCAGGACGCCGGACATTCTATGGCGTCGGAGCCCGGCTTGCAGCCCAGGCTCATATTGATGACGGTTCTGCCGAATTCAGAGACGTTGGCCGTGGCGACCGACACGACGTACTCGATTCCCCGCACGATGTCGGCGTCATTGGCGCAGACGTCGCCGACGGCGCAGTCCGAGCCTCCGGTCCCGTTGTGAAAAATCTGCACCGGAAGGATTTTGGCCGACCAGTTCATTCCGGCGATGCCGACCGCGTTGTTGCCGACGGCGGCCGCCATCCCCGCCACGCCGGTTCCGTGGCCCAAAATATCGGCCGCGGCGGCGGCGCCCGTGGTTTGGGTGACGGCGTTGTACATGCGATTTGCGGCGTGCAGGTTGGCGGCCAGGTCGGGGTGCGTCGTTTCGATGCCCGTGTCCAAGATGGCCACCGTCGTGCGGCTGCTGGCGCCGGTCTCAAAGCTCCAGCCGCCGTAGGCGTCCACCTGCTCCAGCCAGTATTGGCAGGTGGGTTTCGAAGAGTCGAAGGGTACCGGGCAGGGTGCCATGGGATCGTTGGGCACTGTGCCGATCGGATGGTAGATGTAATTGGGCTGGACCTCCAGAACGTGCCCCGCATCCCCGGCGTAGGCGGCCATCGCCTGCTCGATGCTGACGGCGGGGGGAAGCGCGATTTGGGTCCAGCCGGTGGACTCCATTTTACCCAGAACGGCGGCGCCGGGAATGCCGCCGTGGGCCTTAAGGCAGTCGGCCCCGGCCGAGGCGGAGAATTTGACCAGCACCTGGCCGCCTTGGGCGATGCCGAGGGTTTTGCCGGTGGCGGTGTTTTGAACGCGCACCGCCGCCAAAGCCGGCGAGACGAGGAAGCCGGCCAAAGCGGAAATCAATATCGTGTTTGCGGGCTTCACTTATTTTCCTCTATTTTGATGGCATTATGGTAGGCCGCCAGTATATCTTTTTCGATTCTGAGCCGCAATTTTGGGTCCAGGATTTTAAAGCATTTGGAACCCTGTCCGGGATAGAGCAGTTCAACGGCGCCGTTGGGCTTTTTTAGAATGCCGAAAACGACCGCCAGCTCGTTTTCAAAGACAACTTCCACGTTGGCGACCCGTTTCGGATAGGGGAGCAGCGCGACGCTCCCGACCCGGAAGTCCGCGCCGGGAGCGATTTTTTGGGCGGCGGCGGATGTCGGAGAGGGGCCCTTCTTGAAGGCCGCCAGGGCGCGCTCCAAGACCTCTGTATGCAGCCGTTGCGTGAGGATGCGCATCTCGGGATAGAGCTTGCCGTTCTTTCCTTCATAGGCCGGAAGCTGAAAAGAGTTGAATTCGCCGTTGGAGACCAGCCGCAGGCGCGCCAGGGCCAGGGCATGGTTGAAAGTGAGGTTGATTTCTTTTTCAGCCCCCGAGTGGACAGCCTTGAAGGCGGTGACGCGCAACTGCGCGGCGCGGCAAATCTCGGGCGCGGCGGCGGCCAAAGCGCAGCAAAGCGCCGCTCCCAGCGAGGCGGGGTTAACTCTTGCGCTCAAGGGCTTGGCGGGGACGGGCGGAGTTCTCGCGGTCGATGATGCCGACCAGTTCGTAGACGTCGCCCAACTCGTAATCGGCCCCGGAATCCTTGGTGTCGAAAGTATTGCCGTATTTCGCCCAGGCGGTGCGGATTCCGAGCGCTTTGGCGCCGGCGATGTCGCGTTCGGCCCAGTCGCCTACCATCAGGGTTTCCTCAGGCGCTGTCTTTAGAACGTCGAGGGCGAATTGAAACGGCTTGGGGGAGGGTTTGCGCTCGTTGGTGTCGTCGAAGGTGATGATTTTTTCAAAATAATGCTGGAGGCCCAAAGAGACGATTCGCAGCCACGCCTGCAGGCGCGGGGCGTCGGAGATGACGACCATGGGGATGGCCCGTTTGTTGAGCTGCGTCAGGGTCATGTTGACGTGGGGGTAGAGCGTCATGTTGCCGTCTTTGGCGCGGCGATAGCCCACGATGCCCGCTGCCAGGATTCTGTAGTCGATGGCGCCGAACTCCTGGAGCAGGACTTTGTCGAAGATGTCCTGCTGCTCGATGCCCTCCTTGTAGATGTCGTAGATTTTCTTGCTCATGACCTCTTTGGGGGTGCTGAGCCCGGCGTCGATCATGGCGTCGATGGCGGCGTCCACGGCGGCGCGCTTCATCTTCATGAAGTCCATCAGCGTGTTGTCGATGTCGAAAATGATGCTTTTGATCATGCGCGCTCGATGTATTCTCCCGTCTCCGTGCTGACGACCACTTTCTCGCCTTCTTCGATGAAAAGCGGGACCTTGATTTCAACCCCGGTCTCCAGCGTCGCCGGTTTGGTCATATTGGAGACCGAATCGCCCTTGACTCCCGGCACGGTCGAGGCGACCGCCAGGGTCACTTTTTTAGGAAGCTCGACCGTGATGAGGTTCCCGTCGATGTAGATGCCTTGCACCTCCATGTTTTCGCACAAAAACTCGCACGCAAGGCCCAGCTTTTTTTTGTCAATCGCCATCTGCTCGTAGGATTCCATATCCATGAATTGCAGGGACTCGCCCTCGGCGTACAGGAAGGTTTTTTTGCGCTTCAAAACCTCCACGGTCCTGAACTTGTCGGAGGGGCTGAAGCTGCGCTCGGTGATGGCTCCCGTCAGCAGGTTCTTTATTTTTGTCCGCACCATGGCGCCGCCTTTGCCGGGCTTATGGTGCTGGAACCAGATGATCTCCAGGATGTTGCCGGCATCGTCGAAAATCGCTCCGTTGTGAAATTCTCCCGCTCGGATCATGAAAATCTCCTTTATTGAGTCAGAATTCGGCTGCCCTTTGAGGTGACGGCCAGAGTGTCTTCGATGCGCACGCCGAAGCGGCCGGGCAGGTAAATGCCGGGTTCGACGGTGACCACCATTCCGGGCCGAAGCTTTTCCCTGGATTTAGGAGCGACGCGCGGCGGCTCGTGGATGTCGATGCCGACGCCGTGCCCGGTGCTGTGGATGAAGTACTTGCCGTAGCCGGCGCGCGCGATCACGCGCCGGGAGGCTTCGTCAACGTCTCCGGCGGCGACGCCCGGCCGCACTTTGAGCATGCCCGCGCGCTGCGACTTCTCCACCAGCCCGTAAATCCTGGCGTAGGGGCCGTTGGGTTTTCCGGTAAAAACGGTGCGGGTCATGTCGGAGCGATACAGCTTGTAGACGCAGCCGAAATCGATGACGATGGCCTGGTCTTTGCCGATGATTTTTTCCGAGCTGCGATGGTGGGGCAGCGCGCCGTTGGGTCCCGAGGCCACGATCGTTTCAAACGCGACGCCTTCGCCGCCCAACTGGGTCATCAAGCTTTCCAGTTCGCGGGCCACGGAGATTTCGCTGCGGCCGGGCTTGATGTTCGGCTTCAGCAGGCGGAAGGCCGCGGCGGTCATGGCGCAGGCCTTTTCCACGCGCTCCAGGTCGCGGCGGGACTTGACCGCGCGCAGATGCGCGAGCAGGGAGGGGGTCTCGACGCAGCCCGCGTCTTTGAGGCTCTTTCCCCGGGCGTAAAGCTCTTTTTCGGAGTCAAAACCCACCCGCCGTAGATTGTGCTTTTGGGTGATTTTGCTCAAGGCCGGCAAGAGGGAGACGGCGGCGAGTATTTCGCAGCCCGGAACGGATTTTTGAAAGTGATCCTTGAGCAGCATGGGCAGCATCGCCCACACCTTGCGCCGGCCCACCAAGAGCGCGAAACCCTCCTGGGGAAAATCCGTGAGGTAATTGAGATCGGACTGGTGGGTGACGATGTAGCCGTCTAAACCGTACTCTTTGAGCGAATTTTGAAAATCCCTGATATTGGCTGGTAGAGGCATGGATGTGTCGAGCTTGCGCGCTCCTCCTGGTGGATGATTTCAGACGTGTTCTTCGAATTCTGGTTAGTATATTAAAAATGCTAGAATCCCACAAGCGATTCTCCGAAGAGAAAAAGCATGGAAATTCTTCTTTTTTGGCTGGGCCGCATCGGAGATTTTGTGGTGGCCAGCCCGGTCTTTGAGGCGTTAAAAAGGCGCTACCCGGGGGCGCGGCTGACGCTCGTCTCCTGGCCGGGCGCCTGTCCTTTGGCGGAGCTCGATCCCCACCTGCGGGAGGTGTGGAAAATCCACCCGTGGAGCGCTTTTTGGCGCAATCTGCCGCTGCTGTGGATGCTCATCACCCGGCGTTTCCACCTCGCGGCGGATTTAAATCCGTCCTATTCCAGGTCCTCCGCTTTTCTGACGGCGCTCTGCCGCGCTCGCCAAAAAATTTCCTTCAAAAAGAAGCTTTCAAGCCTGCTTTGCTCCGAGAGCGTCGACTTCGACGCTGAAAAAGACCACATGATGCGGCGCTACGCCGCCTTGTGCCGGAGGCTCGGCGCTGAATTTGAATTCAGGCAGAGGGTTTATCTTCGGCGGCGGCATGAGGCGGCGGCCGAGTCGGTGTTATCGGCCGGCGCCCTCGCGCCCGACGGGATCCGCGTGGCGGTGCATCCGGGGAATTTCAAGAAGTACGACAACCGTTGGCCGGAGCGCAAATTTGTCGAGCTGACCCGGCGTTTGCTGGACATCCCCAAGGTCCAGGTTTTCTACCTGGCCGGTCCGGGAGAGGAAGCGCAGGTTCTGGCGATGCTGCAGGAGCTGCCGCCCGCCGTCCGTTTCTTGCCCCCGATGCCCCTTGCCGTCACCGCCGCCCTCCTCAAAAAGATGCGGCTTTTTATCGGTCATCCGACGAGCACCATGCATTTGGCCTGCGCCGTCGGCACGCCGACGCTGACCCTCATCAGCCGCTACAATTATCATTGCTGGCGTCCGCTGGAGCCGGGACACCATTGGGCCGTTTCCGAGCAGTGGGACAGTTGCCGGGACATTCCTGTGGATGCGGCGTGGATGAAACTGCGGGAAGCCCTGTCCGTTGCGGGGTAGCGGATTCTATTGCGTTCGGCCGATTTGCGCGGTCAGGGCGGCCTGGGCGGTTTGTCGCTCTATTTGCTCCAGAGCCTTGGCGATGACCTCGCGGAATAGCAGCATCTTGCGCGCGCCGCTTTCGGCATAGGCCTGCTGCAGCGCCGGTATCGCGGAGGAGTCTCCGATGACTCCGAGGGATTCGGCCGCGCTGACGCGGAGCTTCAAATCCTCTCCATAAAGGAGCACTTGGGTGAGCAAGGGAACGGATTGCCGGTCTCTGAGCATTCCGAAGATGGAAATGAAGATGCGCAGGATCGAAGCGTTTTTCTCTTTTCCCACGGATGCGCGCATGACGCTTAGAGCGGAGGATTTATTCAGCAGTTCGGGGGCGAATTTCGCGAGACTGAGGATGGCGGCGTGCCGGACCGCCTCGCTTTTTTCGTGCCGCCGGCTGGAGCAGCGGGCCAACACGGACGCCACGCGGCCGCTTCCGAAAAATCCGAGCGCCGAAGCGGCCGCGGCTCTGACCTTGGGCGATTTGTCGTGTTGGACCGCTTGAACTAAAGCATCCAGAGTTTCCGTTGAGGTCAGCGCCCGGCCGGTTCTAAAGAGCTCCGACAAAGCCGCTTTCTCGCGCCCGGCCTCCTCCGTGGAGAAAAGGAGTACGGCGATATTGTCTTCCAAAGTGGCGGGTCTTGCGGCTTGCGCGGGCGGAGCGCCGGCGGCCAATGCCAATACGAGGGTCAGGGACATCCAAAACCGCATCGAGACCTCCAAGTGAATCGCAAGAATCCAGGTATTGTAGCGCACCTTTTCGCCGCGTCATAGAGTCTTTCGGCCTAAAGGGCCGGTGAAAAAAGACCTAGAGCCGCCTGGGACTTTCGGGCACCGCTAGAGATAAGTTTCAAAGCAGCGCGTGAGAGCGATGTAGCCTTCTAGAGAGACGGTTTCGGCGCGGCAGCCGGCCGGGATGCCCGATTTCAAGAGGGCCGCTTGAGCTGCTGCCTTGCCGACGCCGAGGTTGTGCGCCAGAGCGTTGAGGATGGTCTTGCGCCGCTGTCCGAAGGCGGCGAAGACGACCTTAAGAAATTTTTCCTCCGTGACCTCCGCGGGGAGCCCGGGGACGCTCCTGCGCCGGAATTTGACCACGAGCGAATCCACCTGGGGCGGCGGGGAAAAAAAGCGGCTTGGAACGGGCAGCGCGGCCTGCGCCTCGGATTTTATCGCGGCGAGAATGGATAAAACGCCGTACTTCCGGCTGCCGGGCCCCGCCACGATGCGCTCCGCGACCTCTTTTTGAAACATCAAGACGGCGACGTCCCAGCCTTTCCAGTCCAGTATTTTCCGCAGGATGGGGGAGGCCACGGCGTACGGGAGGTTGCCGATGATCGTGAAAGGGGCCGACCTTCGCAGCTCGCCCAAATCCAGCTTCAGAAAATCCGCGCGGATGAGGCGCAGATGGGGAGAGTCGCGGAACTTTTCTTTTAGGCGCTCGGCCAGGCTCTCATCCAGTTCAACGGCCGTGACGTCGCCGGATTTTTTGAGAAGGCGCTGCGTCAAGACGCCTTTGCCGGGCCCGATTTCCAGCACCGGCGCGGCCGCCGCAATGTCCGCCAGAGCCACGATGTCGTCGGCCGCCGCGCCGTCGCTCAGGAAATGCTGGCCAAGCCGGGCAGGCATTATGGCTTTTCCGCGCGGGTCCAATTGAGGGAGATCAAAAGCAGCACGCTGCCGACGCTGATGCAGGAGTCGGCGACGTTGAACACGGGCCAAAACCGGAAATCCATGAAATCGACGACGAAGCCGTAGGCGATGCGGTCATAGAGGTTGCCGACGGCGCCGCCGACCACCGCGGCGACGCTGAAAAATCCGAGAGAATCTTTGGGCGGCCATTTCCTGAGCCAGAGCAGCAGCAGCGCGATCAGGGCGAGGGAGACGGCGATAAACAGCGTGTTGCGGCCCCCCAACATGCCGAATGCGGCTCCGGAATTTTCCACGTATGTCAGGTAAAAAAAGGGGGTGACCGGTATGGATTTATCCGGGTAAAGGCGGCTCAAGGCCAGGCTTTTTGTGAAACGGTCAAGAGAGAAAATGCACAGGATAAGAGGGACCGCGATGAGTTTTTTGTTCATGCGGGCCGCCCCGGTCACGACTGGGAGCCGGCGCGGACTCCGGCATCCGGCAGGCCGTCCACGGCCTTTAGGCAGCGGTCGCAGAGTTCGGGGTGGCGCGGGTCTGAGCCCACCGTTTCCTGCCAGCGCCAGCAGCGCGCGCATTTTTTTCCGGCGGCGTGAGCCACCTCGACGGCCGGCTCCGCCGCGCCTCCGGCCTCCAGCAGGGAAAACTGGGAGGTGATGGTGATGGCGGGCCAATCAATCGGCCGTTTTTTGTGGTAGTCCAAAATTTCGGCGTGCGGCCGGCCGAGGGTAAGAGTCACCTTGGCCTCCAGGGAGCTGCCGATTAAATCGCAGCGCCGTTTGTCCTCCAGCGTTTGCAGGATTTTTTCGCGAATTTTCAGGATTTCGCCCCAATGGGAGGCGAGCTCCTCCTGAAGCCAGCCGCCCGGACATTCCGGAAAACTTTCTAGAAAAATGCTCTCCTGCATGGGGCCCGCTTGAACGGCGCCGTGCTCCTGACGGAGCGTCTGCCAGGCTTCCTCCGCGGTGAAGGACAATATGGGCGCCAGCAGCTTGAGCAGGGCGCCGAGCGTTTCCCATAGGACGGTCTGCGCGGCGCGCCTCTGCTCCGAGTCTTTGGGAAAGGTGTACAGGCAGTCCTTTCGGGCGTCCAGATAGAAGGAGGAAAGATCGTTGATGCAAAAATCGGCCACGGCGCGCGCGGCGGCGCGGAAGCGGTAGTCCTGATAATGTTTCTTCGTTTCTTGCGCCAAGCCGTAGAGCCGGTGCAGAAGGTAGCGCTCCAACTCGGGCATCCGGTCGTAGGCGACGGTGTCGTCCTTGGGCGAGAAATCGGAGGTGTTTCCCAGCAGGAAGCGCAGCGTGTTGCGGATTTTCCGGTAGGTATCCACGGGGCCTTCCAAAAGCTTCTCCGAGAGGCGAACGTCGGCGGCGTAGTCGCTCAACGTGATCCACAGGCGCAGCACGTCCGCGCCCAGACGCCCGGTGATTTCTTGGGGGGAAACGACGTTGCCCAAGGATTTATGCATCGCCCTGCCTTGATCGTCCATCACGAACCCATGCGTGAAAACCGCCCGGTACGGAGCCCGCTCTTCAAGGCAGACGGAAGGCACCAGAGAGGCTTGAAACCAGCCGCGGTGCTGGTCGTGGCCTTCCATGTAGAGGTCGGCGGGGAAGTGGCCGGAGGGCTTGAGAACGCCCAGCCAAGAGGCGCCGGAATCCACCCACACGTCCAAAATGTCCATTTCTTTTTTAAAATCCGCGCCGCCGCAGGCGCATTTGACCTCGGCGGGCAAAAATTCCCGGGGGTCCTGGTGGAACCAGAACGCGTCGCCTTCGCGGGCCACCTTGTCCTCGATGCGTTTAAGCGCGGCGTCCTCCAGCAGCGGGCGGCCGCAGGCCCGGCAGTAGAGAATGGGAATGGGCGTTCCCCAAACCCGCTGGCGAGAAATGCACCAGTCGGGGCGCGATTGAAGCATATTGGAAATCCTGGCCTTGCTGGCCTCGGGGAGCCAACGGACCTGGCCTACGGTTTGCAGAAGGTCCCGGCGAAGGCTTCCGCGGCTCACGCTTAAAAACCATTGCTCCGTGGCCCTGAAAATAACGGGCTTCTTGCAGCGCCAGCAGTGGGGGTAGCTGTGTTGGATTTCCGAGGCGCCCGCCAGCAGGCCCGAATCGGCTAGGTTTTGGACGATCACGGGG
>MGUX01000119.1:8226-12803 GCA_001800185.1 Elusimicrobia bacterium RIFCSPLOWO2_12_FULL_59_9 | reverse complement strand
AGACCGGCCAAGTGTCGGTCCAGCATCACTTTGTGTCCACGGATCAGGAAAATGTTTCGGTCTAGGTCTTCAGTGGGAACAAGTGACTTCATGCGGGTCAGCGCTCCTTGAGCATTCCATTCTACCAAATGCAAATACGGCCACGGAGGCCCCCCCGCCAACGCCTCGTTTTGACATCACCCACAACGCGCCCACCACTTGATAATTAGTAGTTTATATGCTACTATTAAAATGACGGCATTAATGAAACCTGCGATCAGCTACCATGACGACCTGCTGCGGCGTCTCAAAAACAAAAAATACGCCGTCGGCCATCTAAACGCCTGCCTCGAAGAAGGCGATGACGGCGATTTCCTGCTGGCCATCCGCGACGTGGCCCAGGTTCATGGCGGACTTCGAGAGCTTTCTAAAAAAGCCGGTCTCAATAGAGAGCACCTCTTTAGGATGCTCTCAAAAAACGGCAACCCGCGCCTCCACAACCTGCGTCAACTCATCGCGGCCCTAGGCTTTAAGCTCTCCCTCCGCCCAGCGTAGGAACCACTACATAGGCCGATAAAGCTCAAAGCGGCCGGCAAAGCTCTGCCAGCCCTCGCATCCCCTTCCCCCGCCCCCCGGCAACGCGGCGTTTTAGAATTCAGAACGCAGCGCGTTTATTTCTCACCTGACCCCAACGATCATCTCTCAAAAGGAAACTAATCGTTCTAGGAAATTTGATAAACTAGTGTAGTGATTCCAACGCTTCTTTACATTTGCTGCCGTCGGGGGGCGATTCTCTCCGACGGGAGTTTGTGTAAAGGGATATATGACTCACTACACTAGGTCAGGCTCTTTCTGACATCGGAGCGAGAAAAATGGCTAAGTCTGGACGCTTGACGCAGCGGCCTGTCCCTGGCTTTCTTTCCGACCAGGACATCCAATGGTGCATTCAGAACGGCGAGATCGCAATCGCCCCATTTTCCAATGATCAGTTGACATCAGTTGGGTACAATCTTTCTTTTACTTGGTTCATTTTCTCTGTAAACTCGCAAGAACTCTGCCGGATTCACCGAGAATCGGGTCAGTTGTATTGTTTCGTGGAGCCCAATGATACTGTTCTGGTTTTGACGCGTGAGGCGGTTTGGGTTTGCGAAGACATTGCAGGGGCATTTCATTCTAAGGTTGGAATAGTCTCAAAGGGCTTCGGCCATATATCAACGACTCTCGATCCGAACTGGGAGGGCCCGCTTCTAATCTCCCTCAACAACCCGACACGGAAGCGGCTTCGATTGACAATCGCGAAGGACTCCAATTCCGGGATTAGATTTGAAACCTTCGCGACCCTCATTTTTTTTAGAATGGCATCGCCCACCACGCTTGCGCAGGACAATCTACAAAGTCGCATCGAAATACTCAGGGAGATTGGAGAGGGGCTTGCCAACTCGCGCAAGAGCGCCGGGCTAGTTCGGATCATCCAGAAAATCCGAGACCAGGAATCGCCGCGCGTCAACGTAAGCGCCGCGCCGGTCGCCCAGCGAGGTGAGCGGCTTGAGCAATTTCGTGACAGGTACGACCGCTTGGCGAAGGACATGAATGGTTATATTGCGGATGTGGTCCGGGCTGGCAATATGGCAACTCTAGAGAATCGGGCAAAATATGTTGGAGTGCTCCTCGCAGTTGTTGGGCTTAATGGAGGTATATTATGGCTGGCAATTCAAGCCTATGTTACCAACAACTCCAACATGCTTGCCCTCCTCGCAATGATATTCGCCTTCTCCCTCTACCTATTGGAGCTATTTGAGAAAGTATCTCGGAAGAAATGGCTATGAGGAAGGCGAATGCGGAATCAAAACCAGTAATTCTTCGAGTATTGAAGGCCCGCTCATCCGCAAACTTACCACGATATGCTCACGGTGGAGATGCGGGTCTGGACCTCTGCGCGGCTGAGGACCTGACGATTGGTCCGGGATCAAGCTCCTTGGTTCGAACTGGTATCAAAGTGCAACTCCCGGAGCAGACCGAGGCACAAATTCGTCCACGAAGCGGCCTTGCTCTTAAGCATACTGTCACGGTCTTGAATTCTCCAGGGACAGTCGACTCAGGATACCGCGGCGAAATCGGGGTGATTCTAATCAATCTCGGCAGGAGGCGGTTTAGAGTCCGGCAGGGGATGCGGATAGCCCAACTTGTAGTTCAGCCTGTGCTCAGAGTCAAAGTTGTGGAGGTTTCAAGTCTTACTAATAGCAAGCGGGCCACACAGGGTTTTGGATCAAGCGGGATTTAACGGTCTGGCTGACGCGGTCCAGTAGGATTCGATTGATTCTGGAATTGGCTTACATTCTCAAAAGGATACCCAAAAACCTGCTCCACAATGAGTTGGCAAATAAACATTCCAGGGCGCAGCATTATTGAGTATTCGCCGTGGTTCATGAGTTCTAAAGTAATCTTCCCATCGAAACCTGCGTGAATTGTTGGCGCGGTAAAGTGGACCGATAGACCGCTCCTGGCGTAAGAACTCCTTCCCTCAACCCTCGCAGCAAGGCAAGCACGCCCCTTTTTCAGCGGCAACGCAACCCGTTCCAGCGTTTGAGCGAGAAGAAATTCTCTTGGCTTTATCTCATAAACATCGCTACCCACCAGTCTCTTTGTTATGAAGGTATCTTGGGGAAGCTGTGTGAATTTCCTGATACTAAGATCAATAATGAAAGGTGCCGCACTTTTGCCCGACCTAAAATGGACAATTTCGTCACTTAGTCGAAGATCCACTGCAGAGGTCTGGTAGGGACAGGGCTCCCTGGAAATATCAGGTCTCCGTGGAATAGGCTCTGGGTCAATGACAAGACTGCCCTGATCCAGGGCCTTATGGATCGCGCGGTTCGATAGTATCACAAGGAAAGCAAATCCTCCATTTTGATCGGAATGCTCTCAGGTTGAGCACTGGGAATGACCGCCCATGATTCCTGACCTGTCTTGAGAATCCGAACCGCAACGCAATCCTTTCCCAGGGTCTTCTTTATTTTAGCCGTCGGCACGATTGAAATAAAAACTCCTCTGGGAGTATCCACAGTTACAACACGTTCATCACTAAACATCCCCTGTTCCACTTTGCAACTCAAAAAGTATGTCTTAGACATTCGGCAACCCTCCAATAGAACAAATGGATATCGTGATTGAATTAGTATAGCAGAACAACCTCAGATTTTCCACACACCGCACACCGCACGCACGCGCTGTCAAGGGAGGAACAACGCGGCCAGCAAAAGTCGAACCTTTGTGTTCCCCAATTTCTCAGGGGGCTGCCTCCGGGTTTATCTGCATCAAGGGACAAAAAAATTAACGGAAATGCGGCGGGTGGTCCGGGGATGCCTGGAGAAAACCCTCCCGGCGCTTTTCGCGGTGCTTCAAGCACCGGCGGTCCCCCAGAGGGGGGCCCCATTCTGCCGGAGACCGCATTTCCAAGTGGCGAGTCTGAGATAGGGGGAACCACAAGTGGTTCCCCACTGGGATATCCGTAGGAGGGGGTGCCGGGGAAGGGCGCTCTCGGAGGGCGCAGGGTGTCCGGTGGACACCCGCCTTGCGCGCCCGCGACTGCGGGCAGGCCCCGAAGGGGACCCGTTTTTTGGAAGGCGCCCCGGGACAGGCCCTTACGCTTTAAGAAATTGAGGATACCTTCAGCAAACCCGGCGGCCAGCCCCCGTATAAAGGGACGCTCCGCTGCCCTGCGGGGCGTTTCGCAATGAAGCAAAAAATTCTATATTAGTAATGAGAAACGCGACCCTGATGAAAATGAAGCTCAACAACCGGCGGTCCGTCAAGCCCCGCCGCGTCAAAGCCTCCGGCCCCCATCCCTTGATCAAGGAGGTGGCCAAAAAGTACCTGGAGATTTCGGAGTCCATTCTGGTGGCCATCGACGTGCGCCAACGGGTCATCCTCATCAACCGCAAGGGCTGCGACATCCTGGGATACCCCAAAGAGGAGATCATCGGGCAAAATTGGTTCGACCATTTCGTCCCGGAAAGAATCCGCGAGGAAGCCAGGATCGTATTCCAGAAGCTGGTCGCCGGCTCCTCCGGGCCGGCCGAGTATTTTGAAAACTCCGTTTTGACCCGCAACGGCCAGGAAAAGCTCATCGCCTGGCACAACACCGTGCTCCGCCGCCCCAACGGCAAGATCTCGGCGACCCTGAGCTCCGGCGACGACGTGACCTCTTTGCGCACCACGGAACGCAAGGCGATGGCCTTCTACCAAGCGTTTCGCAACTCCAACGACTTCATGTTTTTCACCGACAGCAATGCCGTGATTCAAGACGTCAACAACGCCTTTACCCGGCGCTTCGGCTATTCGCGGGAAGGAGCCATCGGGAACACCCCCCGCCTGGTGCGCTCCCCGAGAACCCCCCGCGATGTCTACGCCCGCATGTGGCGCGATATCCTTGACCCGGCCAAGGGATTTTGGCGCGGCCGCGTCGTCAACCAGACCAAGGGCGGCGAGGAAGTTCCCGTCATTCTCTCGATCACGGCCGTGCGCGACGAAAAGGGAAGAATTCTCGGCTTCGTCTCCAGCGCCGTCGACATATCGGAGCAGGAGGACCTGCACCGGCG
>MGUX01000119.1:0-8214 GCA_001800185.1 Elusimicrobia bacterium RIFCSPLOWO2_12_FULL_59_9 | reverse complement strand
CCGTCGTCGCCCACGAGATCCGCAATCCTCTCGGTTCCATCGTGACGGCGGCCAGTTCCATCGCCCGCGACGATTTAAGCGTGGAGGACCGCCGCACTCTTTTGACCGTGCTCCGCAACGAAAGCCAGCGCCTGAACAAGACCCTGCAGGATTTTCTCCAATATGCCCGCCCCCGGCAGCCCAAGCGGGAACAGGCCGACCTGAACCAGACGGTGGACGAAATTTTAAGCGCCATCAAGGCGGATAAGAGGCTTCTTGGAAACGTGGCGCTGGAAGAGGCGTTGGATAAGAATCTCCCCCCTTTCCCTTTCGACAAAGACCAACTGCAGCAAGTGCTTTGGAACATCATCTTAAACGCGCTGGAGGCCATGGGAAAAAAGGGGCGGCTCAAATTGACGACGGCTTCCGAAGACAAGCAGGCGGTCATTCATATCGACGACACCGGCCCCGGCATCCCCGTGGAGTCCCTCAAGAGGATTTTTCAGCCTTTTCACACCACAAAGAAGCAGGGCACGGGCCTGGGGCTTTCCATCGCCCAACGCATCGTCATGGCCCACCAGGGCCAGTTGCTGGTTGAAAGCCAGCCGGGCCGCGGCAGCCGCTTTTCTATTCGGCTGCCGCTGCGCGGGGAACCCGCTTTATGAACGCCAAAAACTCGGCGCTTTTGGTGGAGGACGACGACTCGATGCGAACCGTGCTGTCGCTCGACTTAAAACGCCTCGGCCTGGAGGTGACCGCGGTCAGCGGCGGCCGGGAAGCCATTTCCGCCATGCGCGCGCGCGGCTTCGACCTGGTGGTCACCGATCTTCTAATGGAAAAGGTGGACGGTTTCCAGGTGCTTGAAAACGCCCGCCGCCAGCTTCCGGAGGCGCAGGTGATCGTCATCACCGGCCATGGCTCCATCGATTCCGCCGTGCGCGCCATGAAGTCCGGAGCCTTCGACTACATCACCAAGCCCGTGGAACCGGAAGTTTTGGGCATCGCCGTCGGCAAGGCGATGGAGCGCAAGCGCCTGCTGGGGGAAATCGAGCATCTGCGCGCCCAAGTTCGCGGAAAATTCAGCTTCGAAAGCATCATTTACGCCAGCCCGGCCTTCGACCGGGTCCTTGAGCTCGTGCGCAAGGTGGCGGCCACCCACGCCTCCGTCTTGATCGAGGGGGAATCCGGAGTCGGCAAGGAGCTCATCGCGCGCGCCATCCACACCTCCAGCCCCCGCCGCAACCATCCCTTTGTCGCCATTAACTGCGGGGCGCTGCCGGAGGGGCTTCTGGAGAGCGAGCTTTTTGGCCACGCCCGCGGCTCCTTCACCTGCGCCGTGGCCAATAAGCGCGGCCTTTTTGAAGAAGCCCACGACGGCACCTTGTTCTTGGACGAAATCGGGGAGATGGCGCCGGCCTTGCAGGTCAAGCTTTTGCGCGCCCTGCAGCAAGGAGAAGTCCGGCGCGTCGGCGAAAACCGCAATATCAAGGTCAACGCGCGCATTATCGCCGCCAGCAACCGCGATCTGAAGGCCGCGGTCGATAAAGGCTCCTTTCGCGACGATCTTTACTACCGCCTGAAGGTTTTTCCCATCGTGATCCCGCCCTTGCGGGACCGCCGGGAAGATATCTTGCCTTTGGCGGAAAACTTTTTGAAGCGGGCCAGAGAAAAACACGGCGGCAAAGCCCTTCGATTTTCTCCGCCGGCCGCTCAAGCGCTCATTCGCTACCGCTGGGCGGGCAACGTGCGGGAGCTGGAGCACGCCGTGGAACGCGCGGTCATCCTTTGCTCCGGCGACGTGGTCCAGCTCGAAGACCTTCCGCCGGAGGTGCGGGCGGACGAACTCCGTGAAGCTCCGGCCCAGACCCTGGAAGCCATTGAAAAACAGCACATCCTCAGAGTCCTGGATGCCTGCGGCGGGGCCGCTTCCAAAGCGGCAAAAAGCCTCGGCATCAGCCGGGACGTCCTCCTCAAAAAACTAAACAAATTCAAGCTAAAAACCGGCGCCCTAGAGCGTTGACGGCCGCCCCCCTCGGCCGCAGGCAACCGCATGCGCGCGCGGCGCGTGGCCATTTTGTTGCATTTACCACTACTAAGCGACAAGCCAACCCTCGACCACTCGACAACTCGACCACTTGCCACTGCACAAGCGGCCGTGGTTGAAGCAGCGACGTTGGCGTATTCGCGCTGAATTCAATCATTGTTATGGATATATTGCTGGTGGATGACGACGAAGCCACTTTGGTGACGATGGGCATGTTCCTGTCGCAAAGGGGCTGCAAGGTCAAAACAGCCTCCGGGGGCGTGGAAGCGTTGAAGCTGCTGCGCGCGGCCTCTTTCGACTGGCTCATCGTGGACGGCAATATGACGCCCATCAACGGTCTGATCGTCTCCGGAATCGCTCAAGAAATCCGGCCCGGCATGAGAATTGTGATGATCAGCGGCACTTTCCAGGAACGGGACATCGCGGGAACGCCGATTCTAAAGCTCTTCACCAAGCCGGTCGACGCCGAAGCTCTGCTGGCTTACTTGCGCCTTCCGGCTCCGCGGCCTCACCTACTTTGAGACCGCGCGCGCCTCGCCCGGACGTTTCAGCGGGACGCCTTTTTTAAACCAACGGCTGAGCGCGCGCAATAAATCGAAAGGGGTGATCACCCCCACCAGCTTTTGACTTTTGGAGTCCTTGACGAACAGGCGATGCACCCGCTTTTGGGCCATGGCGCGCACCGCTTCGGTCAGCGGGGTGCCTTTGTCGATGACGTAAACCGCGGGGGTCATCCATTTCTGCACATGGTCGTCGGAGCCCACGGGATGAAATCCTTTCTCTTGAGCGATGTTCTCCAAGGTATCTCGCGCCTGCATTTTATCCTGCGGCGACGGGGCCTCCCGGACGGAAATGAATTCCCGCTCATAGCGGGCGATATCCGTTTTGGTGAGGACGCCGACGGGTTGGTCTAGGTAGTTCAGCACGGGCGCTCCGCTGATGCTGTTGTCGAGCAGCACCGCGGCGGCACGCCGCATCGTATCGCCGATATGAAGGGTGATCAAGGCCTTCGACATGACGCCGGCCACCCTGACCTCGCTTAACGCCGCGCGTTCTGGATTCTTCATTTTCAGCCCCCCTGCGTCTTGGCTCCATAATCGTTGCAACATTCATGCCACCGGTCCCGACGGGCGCCGCTGGCAGAAGTGTTGCTTCAAGTTGGATCGTATGCAGACCGCAGCCGCCTCCAAGTTGAACTGGGTGTCCGCGGACGAGGCCCTCCAATGCGTCCGCAGCGGCCAGCACATTTTTATCGGTTCCGGCTGCGCCGAGCCGGAAGCGCTGGTGGAGGCCCTGATCCGCAAAGCGCCCGATCTCTTCGACGTGGAGGTGCTCCACCTTCTGACGGCGGGCACGGCGCAATATTCCGAGTCCAAATTTGAGGGAAAATTCCGCCATAACGCCTTTTTTATAGGCGCCAACGTTCGCAGCGCCGTCAATCGAGGGCGCGCGGATTATACTCCCTGTTTCTTGTCTGAAATACCCAAATTCATCCGCAGCGGCAAAATCTCCGTCGACGTCGCCCTTGTCCAAACCACCCCCCCGGATGAAAACGGAAATCTTTCCCTGGGGATTTCGGTGGACATCGTTAAATCGGCGGTCGAATCGGCGCGGATCGTCATCGCGCAGGTCAACCCGCGCATGCCCCGCACCCGGGGAGGAAGCGCTATCCCCGCCGCCTCCTTCAGCCGCCTGGTATGGTCCGAGGCCCCGATGCTGGAACTAAAGGCCGCCAACTTGAGCGCGGAAGCGCGGAAAATCGGCAGGCATGCGGCGGGCCTGGTTGAAGACGGGGCCACTCTTCAAATGGGCATCGGCGCCATCCCCGACGCGGTGCTGCTGTCATTGACCGGGAAAAAGGATCTTGGAATTCACACGGAAATGTTTTCAGACGGGGTTTTGAAGTTGTTGGAAAAAGGAGTGATCACCAACCGCCTCAAATCGCTCCACCCCGGGGTCGTCGTCAGCTCTTTTTGCATGGGCAGCCGCAGGCTCTACGAATTCATCAACGACAATCCCTTGTTCGAGTTCTACCCCTCCGATTACGTCAATGACCCGCGCGTCATCGCTCAAAACGTCAAAATGACGTCCATCAACTCGGCCCTGCAGGTGGATTTGACGGGACAGGTGTGCGCGGACTCCATCGGCCCCCGTTTCTACAGCGGCGTGGGGGGCCAGGTGGATTTCATCCGCGGGGCGGCCCACTCGGAGGGAGGCAAATCCATCATCGCGCTGCCCTCGACGGCCAAGGAGGGGGCCATCTCCCGAATTGTCCCCGTGCTTGAGCCCGGCTCCGGCGTGGTCACCACGCGCGCCGACGTGGATTTCGTCGTGACGGAATACGGCGTCGCCGGCCTCAAAGGCCGGACCATTCGCGAAAGGACGCTCGCGCTCATCGATATCGCGCATCCTAAATTTCGCCCGTGGCTGCTCGACGAGGCCAAGAAACTCTCCTACGTCTATCCCGATCAGATTCCTCTGCCCGCTTCCGCCAACCCCTGGCCCGGCCGTTTCGAGACGCGGTTTAAAATGCGGGGCGGAGAGCGGGTCCAAATTCGCCCGATTAAAACCGCCGATGAGCGCGCTCTCAGGGACCTTTTTTATTCCCACTCTCCCGAGACCATTTACCTGCGCTACGGCATCCCCCTCAAGCACCTTTCCAGAAGGCAAATTCAGGACTTCGTCACGCTGGACTACGAACAGACGATGGCCATCGCCGCGTTTCTCCCGGAAGGCGCATCCGCCAAGATGCTCGGAGTCGCCCGCTATTATCTGGACCCCTCCACCCGGATGGCCGAGATGGCGCTGACGGTCCACGACCGCTATCAGGGCAAAGGGCTGGGCCGGTTTCTCTTCAAGCGCCTGGAACGCGTGGCGCGCGCCAAGGGAGTGCGCGGCTTTACCGCCCAAATTCTGATGCAAAACGCCAGAATGCTGAGCTTGTTCGGCTCGATGAGCCGCCGGATCAAGAGCCGCGTGGAGGACGGCATTTGTCATATGTCCTATCGTTTTGATAAAAAGGTGGGATAACGCGCGCCGAAGGCAAACGCCGCCGGCGGGAGGTGCGCCATGACCGACAGTGAAGCCGTCATCCGGTTCCTGCATGGAGCCGCCTTCGAGAAAAAATCATCCTAGGAGGGCCGCCTCCACGTGTACCCGTTCGTCACTATTTCGCGGCAGGCGGGGGCCGGCGGAAGAAAATTCGTGCAAGCTCTCCTGACGCGCTTGGAGGCCCTCCCGGAAAAACCGCTGTTTCAGGGCTGGCAGTCCTTCGACAAGGAGTTGTGCGAAAAGGTGGCCCAGGATCCGGCCATCAAGGTCTCTTTCCAGGCGCTCGTGACGGAAAAATTCCGCAACGACCTGGAAGACGACCTCTCCCAAATCATCGCCGATGAAAGCCCCCAGCTTAAAGTCCACCGCAAGATATTTTCCATCATCGACGGTTTGGCGGCCGTCGGCAAGGCCGTCATCGTAGGAAGAGGGGGCGCCTGCCTGACTCGAAACCATCCCCTGGGCATCCACATCCGGCTGGTCGCCTCGAGAAAAAGCTGCGTCGAACGCATCATGGAACAAATGGGAACCGGCCGCCGGGAAGCCGAGCGCTGGATTGTAGAGCAGGACAATGCCCGCGCCAAGCTGATCCGCAGCTACTTCGACAAGAATATAGACGATCCCCTTCTATACGACGCGATCTTTAATTCCGACGCGGCGCCTTTCGATATGATGGCCTCGGCCGTTATTTCCATGATCGAATACAAAGCGGCGGCCTCGAAGAAAGCGGAGCTTGAGAGCTCCGCCGGTTGAATGGACCTCACCGATCGCAATCTTTGGTCGGCCTTCCTGGGCGAATCAAAAGCCAACCGGCTTTACACCGCCTATGGGATGCGCGCCTTGCAGGAGGGCCATCCGGAGGCGGCGGAGATTTTTTTCGAGATTTCAGGGTCGGAGACGGTGCATGCCATGGAGCACCTGCGCGCCCTCGGCGCCGTCTCAACGACCTTGGAAAATCTCCGGCGCGTGGTTTTGGAGGAGCGCTACGAAGGCCAAAACATGTATCCCCGCTTTATCGAGCGGGCGCGGCTCGAAGGCCGGGCGCAGGCGCAGCGCGCCTTCGAGTTGGCCATGCGGCGGGAAAACCGCCACCTGGAAATGTTCGAGCAAGCCCTCCAGAGCCTGGAAAAAAAACTGGGGGTCGCGCCGGGTCCCGCGGCGCCCCAGGCGACGCCACCTGCTCCCGACTCGTCCAAAGACGCATCTTCGGGCGCCAGTGAAATCTCCTCGGAGAGGACCCGCATCGTCGGCCTGGAGCGCATCCGGGAGGTCGTCTTCGGCATGCAGGACGGCATCATCTCCACCATGACCGTGGCCGCCTCCGTGATGGCCGCGACGGGAAAAACGGCGCCGACCTTGATCGCGGCCGGAGCTTCGGCTCTGGGCGGGACTCTGTCCATGGCCTCCGGCAGCTTCCTCGGATCAAAGGCGGAAAAGGACCTGCACGAAAGCGAGCTCCGCAAAGAAGCCCGGGAGATCGCCGAAAAACCCGAGGAGGAGTTGGCGGAGCTCATCGAGCTTTATATCCGCGAAGGTTTTTCGCGCGAGCAAGCGGAGAGCATGGCGGGCAAGGTTTCTCAGGACAGCCAGCTTTGGCTTAAGACGATGTCCGAAAAGGAACTGGGGCTCTCGCTGGAGGCGACCCAGGAGGAAAGCCCCCTCAAGGACGCCGGGGCGATGGGAATTTCATTTCTGGCGGGCGCTTTTTTATCAATAATCCCTTACCTGCTGCTTTCGTCTTCCGCCGCGATTTCGGCCTCGGTCGCCGCCAGTTTGGCGCTGCTGTTCCTGCTGGGCATGGCCAAGGGCCGCATCACCGGCACCGGCATTTGGCGCTCCGGCTTGGAAATCCTGCTCATCGGCGTCGTCGCGGCGCTGGCGGGCTGGTTGCTCGGACATCTCGCCGGCGTTTAGCCCGAAAACCTCAGTTGCAGCCCCTTTCTCATCCGAAAGTGCCGTACAAAATTGTGCAACTGCGGTTGCGCCTGCGGCGCCGGACAACCCCGTCGCTGTTTTACAGCGACGGCCGGAGAATGCGCCTCTGGCGCGCCAGGTGCCGTGAGCACTGCGAACGGCCCTGCGGGCGAATTTCCAACTGGGAGATTCGGGTTAGGGCTTGGCCTGGGTCTTGAGCAGGCGGGCGAGCTCGCGGGCGATTTCTTCCGGCGTTCCTTCTAGAAATTGTTTCCTGCGCTCGTGGCCGCCGACCTGCCTCACGCCCGCCACCGTCGTCGGCGAACCCGGAAAGCCGATGAGGTCCGACCGCGCGCCGATATCGGCCGCGCTCCACACCGTCACCGGGGAATCGTTGAGCGCCCAGCGCCGGCGGTCGAAATCGATGAATCTCGGCTCGTTCACGTTTCCCTTGACCGAGACGACGGCCGGAAGGGAAACCAGAAGCTCCTCCCAGCCGCCCTTGACCTCCCGCCGCACCCGCATCCGGCCCTGGTCCGCCGGCGTCATTTGGAACGCGTAGGTCACCTGCGCCGCGTCCAGCCACTCCGCCAGTCCCGGTGGAACCTGGGCGGTGGCCCCATCCGAGGATTCCTCGCCGCACAGCGCCAAATCCCATTTCCCTATTTTCTGGATTCCCCTGGCCAAAGTGTAGGTGGTCGCCAAAGTGTCCGCGCCGCCGAATGTTCGGTCGGACAACAAGTAGGCGCGGTCGGCCCCGAGGGACATCGCCAGACGAAGATAGGGTTCGAAAAAGGGCGGCCCCATCGACAAAATCGACACCGAGCCGCCGCAAATCTCCTTGAGCTCAAGGGCCATCTCCAAGGCGTTCAAATCCGGCGGATTGACCAAGCTCCGCGCCTTGGCGCGGTCCAGAGTCTTGGTTTGGGGATCGACCACGACCTCCTCCGGCCGGGGCACGACCTTCATGCAAACGATGGTATGAAAACCCCCCGAATTCTCCGTCATTTTGAGTTCCTTAACTCCTTAATAAGAGGCGGAAGAACCTTGAACAGGTCCTGCGCCACGCAGTAATCGGCGGATTCGAAAATAGGCGCCGAGCGGTCCAGGTTGATGGCCACCACCGTCTCCGCCGACGCGACGCCCACCGTAAATTGCAGAGCGCCCGAAACGCCGCAGATGAGCGCCAGCTTGGGACGGGTGACGAAGCCGGTCTGGCCGACCAT
>MGUX01000118.1 GCA_001800185.1 Elusimicrobia bacterium RIFCSPLOWO2_12_FULL_59_9 | reverse complement strand
GCGCAGCACCTCGCCGGCGTAGTTCGCCAGGTTTTGGGGAGCGACGATTTGAATCGAGTCGAAGCAGGAACCGTCGTTTAAATGGATGAAAGAAAACCCGGCCTTGGAATCCCGGCGGGAACGCACCCATCCCTTGAGAACGACCGTTTCTCCGTTGGCGATCTTTTCCGACAGAGCTTGGGAAACCGAGATGGCGAGCATCGAAAGAAAGTTTACCGGAAGCCCTCCGCCTTGTCAAGCTTACGCATCAACTCATTTATAATGGGCTCATGACAGAAAATTATGAAGGCTTGTTGGGCCGTTCTGCAACTTCGGCGGGCGTAGCCCGACGAAGTAACGGGCCCGAGGCCCGTAAAGAAACGTGTTGGCAATGGTGTGCAACGGCGCTTGAACGGAATGGCGCCTTGAGGCGCCAGGGGTTTCGCTTCGCGACAACCTCCAAAACGAAGCATCGGGTAGGCTATACTCTCGCTGTTCACTTGCAATGGACAGACGGGAGGACCATACCCGATGCGCCTTCATTATCTCAGGAAACTCCTTGGAATTCAAGGATATTGTATCGCCGACTTGAAGGTGGAGCCGCGCCGAGGTCGACGTTGCGTCATCTTGAAGCTCAAACGGTTGTGTGGCAGTCACGCTTGCGTAAAATGTGGCCATCGAATCAAAAAGCCCAATTCCCGCTGGTGGGTCGAGGTCCAGCACCTGAGCCTCTGGGAATATCCGACTTTCTTGCGCGTCCAGCGCTTCCAAGTCAAATGTCCGGCGTGCGGTCTGAGCCTGGAACCGTTGCCTTTCGCGGCGGACGGCCCCATGGTTACTCGACCGCTGGCTGCCCTGGTCCACGAGCTGTGCAAGGTCATGACCGTCAAAGCCGCGGGAGCCTTGATGCTGCTGCATAGGGCCACGGTCAAGACCCTCGACAAGCAGGCTCTTGAGAAGGTCCAGGCCGAGAGACCCCTGGACGGCATCACGGTCCTGGGAGCTGACGAGATCGCCGTGGGCAAAGGCCAGACCTACTGGACGATGATCAGCGCCCTGGAAGGGCCGCGCGGACCCGAGCTCTTGAACGTCGTCGAAGGCCGCAAGGAGAAAGACCTCCAGAAGTTCTGGAAGTGGTTCGGCAAAGACCGGGCCAAACTCGTTACCCACGGCGTCATGGACATGTGGAAGGCCTTCCGCAACAGCTTCCGGGCCCATTGCCCCGACATCCAGATCATCTACGACAAATATGTGGTGGCCGCGCTTATGTTGCGTAGCCATCGAAAACCATTGGGCTTCCTCGGAATTTCACCTTCTGGACGCAACATAACGGAGTCCCTCCTTCCCCTACAGCGCTTTCAGAAATGCCATGACGCCTGGGTTATTGCGCCACTGCGCCCTGGGCAGGATAGCCGTCGGAATTTCGCAGTGAGCAAGGGCCTTGGCCTTCATCTCGAGATCGATTTCGGCGTAAATGTGCGTGGTGTTGAGGGACACATGGCCGAGCCACGCCCGAATAGTATTGATGTCCACCCCGGCGCGAAGCAGGTGCACCGCCGTCGTGTGGCGGATCGTGTGAGCCGTAACTTCCTTGGTTGCCAGGGAAGGGGCTCGGTGGCCTACCTTATCCGCGTAACGCCTGACCATGGTGTTGATCCCGAAGCGCGTGATCGGCTGGCCCAGCCGGTTGAGGAAGACCGTTTCGTTGGCTTGGCGACCGGCCACGAGGCGAGCCAGCACGTCGCACGTCGAGAACCAAAGAGGACAATGCCGGATCTTGCCAGCCTTTCCTACAAGCTTGACCGAGGGAGATCCTTCCAGGCTCAAGTCCGCGATGGTCGCATGCGCGGCCTCGCTGGCTCGAGCCCCGGTGTTATAGAGGAAAAGCAGCAGCGCGTAGTCACGGAGTCCTTGCGCCGAGCTGCGAGTCGGAGTTTCGAGCAGGGCGTCCATTTCTGTTTTGTCGAGGTAGGACATAACGGGCTTCGACGATTTCTTAAACGGAATGGCGCGAACCTCGGCACACCAGGAGATATGCTCGGGGCTGCGCCCGGCAATAAACCTGGCCAGCGCATGGATGGCGGCCAGACGTTGGTTGCGAGTGGCAACGGAACATTTCCGATCTTGCTCAAGGTAAAGCAAGAACGCGCGGACCATTTCCGGCGCGATATGCTCGACTGCGAGCCTATCGACAGGCTTGTGAGCTCTGACGGCAACGAACGGAAGCAGCAGGGCCAGCGCATCGCGGTAGCTTGCCTGGGTGTTGCGCGCCAGGTTGCGCTCGGCCACCACGTGCTCCATGAGAAAGCGGCGAATCCAAGGACCGATTAGGGTTGCATCAGACATGGCTTACCTCCGGGAAGGCGTAGCGTTCGAAGCGATGATTCGCTTCCTGCAGCAGTTCCAGCGTCATGGTCAGATAGCGCTGGGTAAAGACAATGTTGTCGTGCCCGAGATAGGTCGAGAGCCGCGGCAGGAGGCGCTGCACGTCGGCTCCCTGCCGATACCAAGACGTCATCCTATGCACGGCGAACGTGTGGCGAATATCATGGATTCTCGGCTGATAACGCGCCTGCGGTTCACGATGGACATCCGCCCATCCGCGCAGTCGCCGGAAGACCACGTCCGCTTGACGGACCGACATGGCGGTACCCTTGCGCGTGGCAAAGAAGGCGGAGTCCACGCCACCTGGGCATGGCAACACCTGCCTGCGCTTTCTGGCATAGCCCTCCAGTTCGGCGACGAGCCGAGAGCCGATTGGCACCAGTCGGCTTTTGAAGAACTTGCTGTCGCGGATGTGCAAGAGACCGGCAGACAAATCTACGTCGGCGAGCGTGAGCGCCAGGGCCTCGCCTATACGGAGTCCCGATCCATAGAGGAGGAGCAGCAGAGCGCGCATGATCGCGGGGCGGAGAGGATTAAGGCGGGAAGAGAGCGACGGCGTCGCTTGCAAAATACGACGCAGTTCATCGACGGTGTAGATATAGGGCACCAAGCCAGACGGCCGCTTGGGCAGCACTGTAGGCAGGGGCGCGGAGGTGGCATAACCCCTGGCAACGGCGAAGCCGTAGAGGCCTTTGAGCATGACGAACTTTTGATGCCAGAAGGTCGTGATGGGACCCTTCCCATTGAGAAAGGCGAGCATCTGGGATGGGCTAACCTCACCGACATCAATATCGCCCATAGCCTGGCAGAAGCATTTGAGGACCACCGGCTCCGTTGAGAACCGCATGCCGAGGGAGCGCTTGAATCTTATGTACTCGTCAGCAAGCCGCGCGAGCTTCATAGCAGGCCTCCCAGATCGAAGGTGGCCACCTCGCGCAGTCCTTTCATATCCACTTTGGCGTAGATTCGAGTCGCCGAGGAGCTACGATGCCCCAAGAGATCACCGATTTCCTTAAGCGAGCAACCCTGGGCCAAGAGGTGGGTGGCGCATGCGTGACGAAGAGCGTGGGGTCCCCTATGCGGCAGGAAAATACCAAGCTGCCTCGTGTGTTGGCTGATCGTTTCATAGAGAGCACCTTGGGATACGGGCTGGAATGGAGCTTTCGAGGACAGAAACACCTCGCGACGCTGGCAGCGAGGTCGGGCCGACCGCAGGTATCGAAGGATCGCGTTGCCTACGATGGTCACCAGGGGATATGTCTGAGCTCGTCGCAGTTTGGGACGGCGGATCAATATCTGGTCACGTTCCCAGTCGATGTCTTCAAGCTTCAATTGCGAGACCTCGCCAACCCGCAGCCCATAGATGGCCAAGAGCATCACGGCAGGACGATCCCGGATGTCGCGCGGCCGCTCCGTATCCAAGCTGGCAATGAGACGCTGGACGTCCTCCCAGGACGGACCCGAGGGAACGTCTTCCCGGCTGAAGAGCCGTGGTCCTCGGATGGCATCGGCTATCGACAGGTGACACCAGCCTCGCATTCCAGCGAATCGAAAAAAGGCCTTCAGTGCGCCGGCATTATTGACCACGCTCACCCGGCTCCATCGGGTAGCTCCATGTTGAGCGAGGTAGCCATCGATATCCGTGACCTGGACGTCGGAGATCGGACGCCCTTTCCCCTCGTACCAACGGAGAAATTGCCTGATGCACCTATATCGCCTCCAGATGGTTATCGGAGAGAGGCCTCGCTCGCGCTCCATCCATGCGGAGAAATCGTCGAGCTGGCTCAAGGAAGACGCCGACAAGGGGATGGGGTCCCGAAGGCGACCAACAAAGCGAAGCCATTGAATCGCCAGGTGGCGGAATTTGTCCGCCGTGTCTGGGCTGCGGCCGCCGTCTTGCCGACAATGCCGACTGGCCAATCGGTCGGTGATCGCCCTTACTTGGTCAGGTGTCAGCTTCTGATCCGGATGACGATCAAGCGCGCCGACGACCGCAAGAAGCGTCGACGCCATGTCAGCCAGACTTCGGGGCGCATAACCTTGCTGAGCGTAACGCATGAGAAAGCGCTTGCGATCTTCGGCATATGGCGCGGATTCGTAACGAGCTACGGTGCTGGGGTTCCTGAACCACTGTTCGTACATGATTGGACCTCCTCCCCGTTTTGGGGTTTCCGATCATGTAACAGGGGAACTTATGTGAGGTCAATCTGTGGAAAAACCTAAGCCGCCAAACGGTTTTCGATGGCTACGCAACATAAGCGCGGCCACCACATATTTGTCGTTATGTGCGGCCGCACATAACGACAAGTTCCATGTGATCCGACATCTGCTGGAGGCCTTGAACAAAGTCCGCAAGGCGGAATTGGGCAAAGCGGCCGGACGCTTCAAAGGGCTGCTGGCGGGCAAGAAGTTCATCCTGCTCTCGCGCAAAGCCCACGTCCGGGGCAAGGCGAGGGAAGCCCTCGACGATCTTCTCGGCGCCAGCCGCAAGCTCCTCAAGGCCCATGTGCTCAAGGAGTCCTTCAACCACCTGTGGTCTTACAAGTCGAAGACCTGCGCGCGGCGATTTTTCGACGCCTGGGTTGAGCAGCTCAAATGGAGCCGCCTCAAGGCCTACCACAAGTTCGCCCGCATGGTTGAGAGCCATTTCGAGGGCATCCTGGCGTATTGCGACAAGAAAGTTTCGCTCGGGTACATCGAGTCAACGAACCTCAAGGCCAAGAACGTCATCCGCAGGGCTTACGGCTACAGAGACAAGGAGTATATGAAGCTCAAGATTATCCAAGCCTGTACCCCGTGGATGGGTCGTTTCCATCCTTGGGGATGGACGCCTGCTCATAATTTTCTGTCATGAGCCGAAAAGAGAAACGGCCGACGACGGCTTTCTTCTCGAAAAATCAACAACAATGGAGGCAAAAACGGCTCACGACCTGTCCCCTATTTCGGTAACATTTTCGAATGAGTTGACACGCCGCCAGACTCGAGAGGAACCGCCCGATCTCAGCCTCCCCGAGTTCTTCCGGTCGTGGTCCGGCGTGCCGGGTGAAGCGCCGAATCCAGCCGACATAAGCCTCTTCGGTGTTCGGGCTCAGATGGCGGGACCGGACCGCTTCGTGGACTCGCTCAAGAAGGTCGGAGGGGACGATGTTCTTGGGGCGTATTTCTTGGGCCAGTTCGACCTTCTCCCCAGCAAAGAGGGCCAGCAGACGCGCCGGAATGTCGCCCCCGTGGGGGACGCTCCAATACTTCTCCGGGCCATGCCAGAGGCGCCCGCTGATGGTCTTGATCTTCGTCACGCGCTCGGCGGTGTAGGGCAGTCGGACGATGAGCCGTCCCTCCGTGCCGGGCGTGATCTGGATAGGTTCTTTTGCCTCTTCCATCCGTTGGGTTCCCCACTATACATACGACTGCGGAGGGGGCGGGTTAGCCGGGCTTGGCGGTCAGCTTGGCGAGCCACTTCTTTTCTTGCTCTGAATATTTCTTCTCGAACTCTTTTTCGCGGTCTAGGAAGGTTTGCTCGAAATCGCGCCTTTGGCGCTCCAGTTTTTCTTCCGCGTTCTTCAAAACCTCTCCCTCCTTAATAAGACGCTCCGACTCAATGTGGCGGCTCTTTTCCTTGAAAGCCGCATCCGTTTCGTGTGCCTTGCGTTGAAATTGAAGCTCCAGATCCTTCACCTTCTCATCCAGCTCCTTTTGGCGCTGCTCTTCCCAGGCCGCTTTTTCCTTTTCCAGGCGTTTTTCATGCGTCTTGAGCCATTGCAAATGCTGCTCGTTAAGAGTCCAGCGCAGTTCCGTCTCCCGGTTCACCCACGTCTGCTCCTGCTCCTGCCAACGTTGCTGCATCTGCCTTTCCTTTTCATAAATCTGCTTTTCCAGCCCGGACTGGCGGCGATCCAGGTCCGCGCGCAGGGCGCGTTCCCGCGTCCCCAGGTCGCGCTGGTAGCCTCCGGCCAGTTTGGATTCCTGCGCCTCCAGAGCTTTCTTGAGCTCGCTTTGCACGCGAACTCTTTCGGCCTGAAGCTCCTGCTCCTTATTCTGCCGGAATTCTTTGAGCGCCTGCCGCTCCTCCTCCACATTGAGGCGCTCCCGGACCAAAACTTCCTCCCACTCCTTCTCCCTGTCCAGCCAGCGCCGGTTCATATGCTCCTGCAAATCCTTTTCTTTCAAGGCCAAAGCGCCGCGCATCTGCTTTTCCTGCTCCAGCGCCTGCCCGCGGAGGTCTTCCTCCTTTTGGCGCAACTCCTGCTCCAAAGCGGCCCGTCCCAGGCGAAGCTCCTCTTGCAGCTTCTGCTCCTCCTGAAGCTTCCAGGCTTTGGTTTCGGCGGCCATAGTGTGTTTTTGGTTTTGAGTCTCCGATAAAAAGCGGACCTTGTCGGATTCAAAATCCTCTCTCAGCTTGCGGGATTCTTCCTCCAGGCCCCGGCGCTTCTCCTCAAAAGCGGCCTCCAGCCGCCGTCCCTCCGCGGTCAGCCAGATTTGGTTCTGCTTTTCCGCGTCAGCCTGCTTAGCTGAGAAGTCCTCTTGAAGCCCAGAATCGATCTGTTTGGCGTTCTCCGCGTGTTTTTCCTCCAATTGGCGGAATCTTTTCTCCAGGACGGCCTTGCGCTGGACGAACTCGCCCTGGCGCCTTTCCTCCCGGGCGCGAAGCTGCTCTTCCATCTCCTGCCAATGCTGCTCCGCCTTCTGGTGGTAGCTCTCCTCAAGCGCCTTCCTTTGCGCCTGGGCCCTCTCCTCCTGACGCTGGACCCACTCCAGGCGCCCGGCGGCGATCTGATCCTCCATACCGCGCAGCTTGTCGGAAAATTGCCGCTCAAGCTCCGCCTGCCGGCGGCCCAGCTCGACCTCGTGCCGGTTCATCCTTTCAGCGTAGACGGTTTGAAGCTCCCTCTCGCGGCGGACCTGGAACGCGGTGTATTCTTTTTCCACCTGCGCGTTTTTGGCCTGCCAATACTCGGAAATCTTTTTTTCCTTTTCGCGCAACTCCTCCATTTGCCGCGCCTTGAGCTCCTCGGCGAACTGGAAATGCTTTTCCTGAAGCTCCCTCTCCCGGTTCTTGGACTTGTCTAAAAACTCCGTTTCCAAAGAGGTGCGGGTCTCGAGCAGCTCTTTTTCCCTTTTCTCAAAACTCTCCAGCAGGCTCGCCCGGTGCTTGTCCAGGCCGGCCCGGTCCTGCGCGAACTTCTTTTCCATCTCCACTTTGGCAGCCTTCACCTTATCAACATATTCAGCTTCCAAAGCGTCTTTGCGCCCCTGCCAGAAGCGCAGCCGGTCTTCTTCCTTCTCCTGATGCTCCTGCTCCAGCTTTTCCTGGCGCTGGCGCCGGGCCTTTTCGGCGGCCTCAAGCCCCTGCTCCCACTGCTTTTTTAAATTCTCCCTTTCCCGCTCCAACTCCTCCTGCACCTGCTTGATGATGGCCGTCTCTCTGGATTGGTAGCGGCTTTGCAGGTTCTCTTCCTGAATGCGAAGACGCTCCTCCAGCACGCGCTTAAACTCCTCCTGGGCCTGCTGGTGCTTGTCGACGGCCTCCCGCAGGTCGCGCTCGTGCTGCCGCCGCAAAGCCTCGGCCTGGGAGAAGCCGTCGTTTTGAACGCGGATGAGCTCCATCTCCCTTTCGTGCAGCTCTCTTTCCAAATGGCCGATGATCTGCTCGAGCCCTCCGCGCACCTTTTTCCAGTCGTCGCTTTTTTCCTCGGTGATCTCCACCCGAAGCTTTTCCCTGAGCTCCTTTTCCAGAACCTCGCGCTCCTTCCAATTGGATTCCCAGGTGCGCATGGTCTCCTGCCAACGGCGCAGCGTGGCGTCCTTTTCAACCAATTGGGCGCGCAGGTTCTGGGCGGCTTGCTTTTCGGCTTGCAGGCCTTCTTTGACCGGGGCTATCTCATCCTGGAGGGTATAAATGCGCTCAAGCGCCCAGCGCAGCGCGAGCTTGGCCGTCTCGACGTCGGTGATGGTCGCCGGATCGATAAACTTGTCGGGGCCTTCCATAGTTTAAACGCGGTCTATAAACAGAACGGAGGACGCCGCTTTCAGGCGTCCTCTAAGTATCTAACAGAAGCATGTTAAATTTTCAAGTCTAAAGTTTAGAGGTATATTGTTTTGTGATTGTTGCGGCGATCATCAGCTAAGCGTTGGATTCTTTGGAGGCGGTGAGGCGGCGGAAAATATAGTGGGAGAGGCGGTAAATCGAATAGGCCATGAAATAGGCGGCCAGAACGTCCACGGTGTAGTGATTGCGGGTCAGGAGTACGCAGGCCGCCATGACGATGGAAACGCCCAGAAAAAGCTTCTTCTGCCAGCCGATGTCGAACATCAATGAAAACAGAAAGGGGATGGCGGTGTGCGCTGAAAACACGAATTCGTTGGTGAAGGTCAGGACTCCCGTCAGCCGCGAAAAAATGTAGTCGATGCGGCTCATGTCCAGCATCCCGTGGGGCGCGCCGATGGGGCTGAGGATGATGAACGTCGTGCGGATGGCGATCAATAGCCCGAAGGTCAGAAGCATGAACGGGGTGCGGCGGGGGTAATATGAAAGGGAAATAAAAATGGCCGCCAAGTGGGCGATGAACCATCCCCACGATAAAACCGGCGTCATGTCGACGACGGGCAGAATATCCAGAAAAGGATCCGTGCTGGCGGGCAGAACCCGGGCGTCCGCGTACTGGCCCACGACGGTGTAATAGAAAAATGAAAAAATAAAAAAAACCAAAATACCGCCCAGAATGATGACAAACCACCGGTAGGAAAGCCCGGCCCACTCGTCCTTGATCTCGTGGATGCGCTCCTTCGTGGCGGTCTTGAGCTTCTGCCGCAAGCGCCCCAGGTCCTCGGCCACCTCCTTGAATTTGGCCTCCAGGCGCTCGATCTCGTCGTCCATGTGCTCCGGCGAAGGCTCGCTTTTTTTGCTCATTTCCGCTTTCCAAATCCCAGGATAATTCTCCGCGCCAGGCGCACATGCCGGCCCAGTTCCCGCCACGCGCGCATTTTGGAGCTCCCCCATCGGCGCACAGTCAGCTCCGCGGGCGTCTCCTCCACATGATAACCCCTTAAAATGAAAAACGCCAGGATTTCGGCGTTGATTTCGTAGCCTTCGCAGCGCAGCGGCAATTCCATCAGGACCCGGCGGCGGTAAAGGCGGAACACGGCCGTGTAAGCGCTTATGCGGCGGCTGAGGAGTCCACGATAGAATCGGTTGACCAAATAGCTGGGCCAGGCGCGCAGCGCGGAAACGCCGCGCATGCCGCCCTGAATATGCGAGCCCGACACGCAGTCGGCCCCGGTTTGCGCCTGCCGCTCCACCAAGGCTTGAATGAGCCGGGGATGAAAGGTGCAGTCTGAGTCCATCGTGATCACCCACTCGCCCCGGGCCGCCTCAAAACCGGTCCGGAGCGCCGCCCCCATTCCGCGGTTGCGCTCGTGGCGCAAAAGACGGATGTCTCCGCATCGGCGGGCGAGTTCCTCAAGCCGCGCGGCGGTGGCGTCGGCGCTGCCGTCATCGACCGCCACGATCTCGCACGGACCGGCCAAGCGCCTTGCCGCCGGCAGAAGCTCGGTTTCTATCAAGGGCACGTTGCCCTCCTCGTTGAAATACGGCAGGATGATGCTATAAAGGGGGGGCATATAGGGGAAGTGGTAGAGTGGTAAAGTGATAGAGTGAACAACAGAACAGTTGCGACCATCTGTGAGGCCGCTTAACTCGTTGCCGTTCCCACTTTACCACTCTATCACTTTACCACTGTACCACCCTACCGCTTGCCACTGACAATTTGAGTGCTTCATAGACCTTCTTTAAAATACTTGAGCGTGCGCCGCAGGCCGTCTTCCAGGCTCACTTTGGGGCTCCAGCCGAGATGCTTCTTCGCCAGGGAAATATCGGGGCGGCGCACCTGCGGATCATCCTGGGGAAGCGGCTTAAACACGATTCTGGAGCGGCTCCGGGCGATCTTTTTGATAAGTTGGGCCAGCTCCAAAACGGAAATTTCATTGGGGTTTCCCACATTCACGGGCGTCTGGACGTCCGACATCAGAAGCCGGTAAATTCCGTCGATTAGGTCTGAAACGTAGCACAGGCTGCGCGTCTGCGCTCCCCGGCCGTAAACGCTGATGGGTCGTCCCTTCAACGCCTGGCTCGCGAAATTCGGCACGGCCCGGCCGTCGGTCGGGTTCATGCGCGGGCCGTAGGTGTTGAAAATGCGCACGATGCGCACCGGGATTTTATGGACCCGGTGATAGGCCATCGCCATGGCCTCGGCGAAGCGCTTGGCCTCGTCGTAAACGCCGCGCGGCCCGATCGGGTTGACGTTGCCCCAGTAGGATTCCGGCTGGGGATTGACCTTGGGATCGCCGTACACCTCGGAGGTGGAGGCCAGCATGAAAACGGCCTTCTTCTCCTTGGCCAAACCCAGGGCCTTATGGGTTCCCAGCGCCCCGACCTTCAAGGTCGGAATCGGATAGTTGGCGTAGTCAATCGGGCTGGCGGGGCTGGCGAAATGGAGCACCGCGTCCAAACGGCCGGGAATGTGGATAAACTGGGTGACGTCCTGCTTAATGAACAAAAACTTCGGATTACCGAAGAGCGTCGCCAGGTTTTTCAGGCGGCCGGTCAGGAGGTTGTCCATGACGGCCACTTCGTGCCCTTGCTTGAGCAGATACTCGGACAAATGGCTGCCCAAAAAGCCCGCTCCGCCAGTCACGAGAATTCGCATTTTCCTCTTCATAAGTTCAAGGACCGCCTATTTTTTAGTGGTAAAGTGGTAGAGTGGTACAGTGATAGAGTCAATAAAAGAGCAGCCGCCACCTGCGAAGCCGCTTAACCCGTTCCCGTTTCCACTTTACCACTTTACCACTTTACCACTTCCCGCCAATATCACTTTCTCTATCTTCCCACGCCCCTATAAATGAAACCCGACTCGCGGGCATGGTGGGGATCGAAAAGATTGCGCCCGTCTAACAGCAGAGGCGTACGCATGGAGTGCTTAATCTTCTTGAAGTCCAGCTTCTCAAACTCCTTCCACTCAGCCACCAAAACCAGGCAGTCGGCATCCTTGGCGCAGTCATAGGCGTTTTTGGCGAACTCCACGCCGCGCAGAAGGGCTTTTGCCTTAGGCATCGCCACCGGATCATAAGCCCTAACCCGCATCTTTTTTTCCTGAAGCTGGCGGATGATGTCCAGGCTGGGCGCCAGGCGCAGGTCGTCGGTATTGGGCTTGAAGGCGAGCCCCAACAGGCCGACGTTTTTGCCCTCGAGATTCCACAACTCCTCCTCCAGCTTCCGGAGCACCCACTGTTTCTGGTACTCGTTGACCTCCTTGACCACCCGCAGGAGCTCAAAGTCATAGCCCTTCTTCTGGCTGATCCAATAGAAGGCCTCCAGGTCCTTGGGAAGGCAGAATCCGCCGAAGCCGATGCCTGCGCTCAAAAACGCGCTTCCGATGCGCGGGTCCATGCCCATGCCTTTGGCCACCAAAGTCACGTCGGCCCCCACCTTTTCGCAGAGATTGGCGACCGAATTGATGAAGGACACACGGGTCGCCAAAAATGAATTGCAGGCATGCTTGATGAGCTCCGCGCTTTTGATATCGGTCACCAGCACCGGGGCTTTGAGCGGCGCGTAGATGGCTTTGAGAATTTTGGTCGCCTGCTCGGAGGCGGCGCCCAGGACGATGCGGTCCGGATGCATGAAGTCCTCGATGGCCGTTCCCTCCCTCAAAAACTCCGGATTTGAAACGACGTCAAACGGGATTTTTCGCTTATTGAAGCGGCCGATCACTCGCTCCACCCAATCGCCCGTCTCCACGGGCACGGTGGATTTGTCCACGACCACCATGTATTCCTTCATATGCAGGGCGACCTGCTCGGCCACGTTCTCGACGCTGGTAAGATCCGCCGAGCCGTCCGAACGAGGCGGCGTGCCCACCGCGATAAAGACCACCTGGGCGGGCCCATTGGGAAGGTTGAGGCCGTCGGCGATGGTGGAGCAGAACCGGAGCCTGCCTTGCTTGACGCCCTGATGAACCAGAGCTTCCAGGCCCGGCTCGTAAATGGGAATTTTACCGGCCTTGAGCATGTTGACCTTCTTGAGGTCGGAATCCACGCAGTTGACCGAATGCCCCAGCTTGGCCAGGCATGCCCCCTGCACAAGCCCCACGTAGCCCGTCCCAATCACGCTGATCCTAAAACTGTCCTTTTTTTTCACCACCCCAAGCCTCCTCCCAATCTGTTTTTCCCGTTTCTCCACTTTACCACTCTACCACTTCCCCCTCGGCCACTTTACCACTTTACCACTCTATCACTTTCCCCTTGTTCGTCTTCGCCCGGCGCTTCCAAGGCCTCCGCCCACTCCCCGTCCGCTTCAAGCTCGGGCGCGGCCGGCAGGCTGCGCGCCGTCCGCAGGCTCTCGATTTTGCTCAAAGGGCTTTCGAGCCTGCGCCGCCGCGTGGTGGTCAGGGCGTCGTACTCCTTTTGGGCGTCGGCGAGTTTTTTGCCGACCATCTCGAGCTTTTTTAAAAACTCGTCCCACTGCTTTTTAAACGAGCCGAACAGGGACAGAATTTCGTTGGAGGTCTTCTCCAAGGCGAAATTGTCCACCGCCTGACGAACCACCGACAGCACCGCGAAGAGCGTCACCGGCGAGCAAAAAACCACCTTCTGCTTGAGCCCCTCATCTAAAAGGCCCCGGTCCTGCTCGTGGATGAAGGCGTATATCTGCTCGTTGGGAATGAACAGCAGCACGTAATCGACCGTGTTCTGCTCGGGATTGATGTACTCGCGCGTGGTGACCTCTTTGATTTTTATTTTCACGTCCCTTAGAAAGTCCTTGCCGAATTTGGACTTCTCGTCGTCGGAGCGGGCCTCCAGATATTTGACGTAGTTGTCCAGGGGAAATTTGACGTCCATGTTGAGCCGGAGCTCATGCGGCAGAAGAAAAGTGAAATCCGGCCGCGAGCCGATTTGCTCTATTTGTTTTTGCTTTAAATAATTAATGTTTTCCACCAGGCCGGCCATGCGCAGGACGTCCTCGGCCATGCGCTCGCCCCATTGCCCCCGGGCCCGCGTGTTGGCCAAGGCCTCGCGCAGGAGGTTGGTGGTCTCCAGCAAGGCCGCCGTCTGCAAGCCGGCGTTCTTAAGCTGCCCGGCGAGCTCGCCGAATTTGTTCTCGCGGTCCTTTTCGAGTTGGCCCATCAGCTTGGCCACGTTTTCAAGCTCGGTGTTGACGCGCTGAAGCTGCTGGTCGATGAGGCCTTTTTGGGCGCCGAGCTCCTTGACGTTGACTTCGCGCTCCTGCTCCAGGCGGCTCTTGGCGAGTTTTAAAAATTCTTCGGTGGACTTGGACAGGGCTTCCAAAGACAGGCTGCCGAAGCTCGCCTTGACGTTGTCGATGACGGCGTTTAGATTGGCCTGCCGCTGCGCTTCGCCGTCGCGAAAGAGCTCGTCGGCCAACTCCCGCGCGGTCTTGGCCTGAACCAGCTTGAGCACATAGGCCGCCGCTAGGCCCAGGACAAATCCAACCGTCAAAGCCGCTAAAATCGCCGTCCAAATCATAATTCTCCGGGTGTTATTCTACCAAGTTTGGGAAATGGCGTCAGCACAAAAGGACGAACCGCGCAGGTCACCGGGGTTGGCTGCCGAAACATCGGCACGAAACGGGATTCCTTCCGTTCCTTGGCGAAGTTCGGAGGATGGTTCCCCAATATATCGACCGCGATATGCAGTAAATGAGCAGGTTTTTTAATTTCTAATCAGGAATGACGGTTCTGCATCCGACAGAATTGCAATTAAAGCAACTCTCAATGCAATTCCGTCCTGCTATGACTTCTGCGGAGCAGTAAGAGGTGGAAAGGGAGCCACTTGCTCTCCAGAACCAGGCTTCCCACCCCGGGTCGGTTGAGGAATTAGCTGAACTTGGCCCTGCATTGCAATTTTGATGAAGGCGCGGCCAAGGTGATTCTCAATAATCTTCGCAGCAGGCGTCATATTAAAAGTGACCATGGTCGAATGAAACGCCGACAAGACTAGATCTTGCAGCTTTCTATCGGCTTCAAGGGACGTGATCTTGAAGCCGATGGATTGGCATAGAGCTCGATCGAAATGCCTGCCATGGCTCATGTGGCGTCGGTGATCTGCCAAAGTTCGGGCAACAACGGCAGCCTTCATCGTGGCGTGCCTTCTGGCGAGGCTCGCGAACATGTATCGCGCAAGCCAATCCTTAACCAAGTGCTTCGAAAGTTTGAGGGCGTTCTGGCATTGGACCAAGAGGGCGGGCCCATACTGGCCCAGTATCGGCATCCAAGAACCAAGCTTAGCGGGATTCTTACAGTCTTCCTGGGCTTGGTCAAATTGGTCCAGGATTGCTTGGGCAGGAACCATGCGGATGCCGAGGGGAGTCTGCATTAGCATCTGCGGGTCTATCGGGCCCAGTGATGAGTGCAGGCCCATAACGATCTCGTCCGACGCACACGCCAACATGGTGGCGGCAGACATCGCCGCCTGTGGCACTATGACGCGAATGCCGGAAAATCTTGCGCGCAAGTAGGACACTATGGCCTCTGTCGCTTCTGCAGAACCACCAGGGCTATGCAGAATCAAATCAAGTCCTCCATCACCAAGCCCGCGAACCACTTCCATAAAACCATGGACATCTTCATCGACGATGCTGAGAAGATTCGGGTCCGAGATGCCGGGCTGTGTCCATTTTGAAGCGTAAAGGATGGTGGCGCGCCCGGTATGGGCTTGAAGTGCCCGAATATACTTCCGACGAACAGTGTCAGATGCAGCGGGATCAGTTGGGGCGAGAGCGCCGACCTCTTGTAAAATCTCCCCCCAACTGGGCACTATTGCTTCCGATGAGAAACGGAATCAGTGGAATCCAGGACTGCGGCAGGAGTGATTGAGTCTAGGAACATATTGTGCGCACTCTCTATCTTTGCCAGTTGGCCGTAAATACGCATGATCTCTGCTACCCCCGGAGCCTTCATCGCCTTGGTTTTCAGTTGCGCATGAACTGCTTGTCGGTTCATTTCTGCCCCATGCTTTCTCTTCGGTTTGGTCTGTCGATATTTCAATTTATTGTACCAAATCGGAGCGTAGAGGGGCGAACCAAAAAACTACCCAAAACCTCAGGTAACTTTCAGCAGTGCGGATTTGGGACATGGGAGATCTAAAAAATCGAAA
>MGUX01000117.1:5407-5655 GCA_001800185.1 Elusimicrobia bacterium RIFCSPLOWO2_12_FULL_59_9 | reverse complement strand
CGACTTTGGACTCCGGGGCGCTTTTCTCGGCCTTCAGCGGTTTCGCGTTGGCGGCCAACACGTTGGAGTTGAGCATTTCCTCCACAAACCCGAAGCCGGCGTTCTATTACAAACCCGGAAATCCAGGCTTGCGCGCCATCGAGGTGTCCTACGCCGATTTCGAGTCCCCGGCCGCGACCACGACCTTTATCCGCACCGCGCAGGCCACGGGCGAGCGCATCGATTTGGTTCCGGGGAGTCTCTCGGTG
>MGUX01000117.1:0-5379 GCA_001800185.1 Elusimicrobia bacterium RIFCSPLOWO2_12_FULL_59_9 | reverse complement strand
GGGTCCAGACAACTCCCGACGGCGACGGACAGGGCGACACGGCCTACGTCTCTTTCAAGCCGACAAGCCCTTCGCTCGCATGGCGCGTGGCCATCGCCAGCGCGGCCGACGCGTCTTTCGCGGCGCCCGTCGCGGAATTTCATGGAAGCGGAGACCCGGCGCGGACGGTATTCTGGGATGGCCGCGACTCGGAAACAGGAGAGGTCCTGGCCTCCGGACGCTACCGCGTCCAGGTGGAGTTGGAGGGGGGCGTCGTGCGGGACACTTCCACCCTTTCCATCGATTTATTGACAAGCTCCATTGAAGGCGCCGTCTACCTGGGACCGGGGACCGGCGCTCCCGTGGCGGGGGCGGACGTTGAGATCAGCGGGGGCGGCGCGAGCGCGAAAACCCTCACCCGGGCGGGCGGGCGCTACGTTTTCCATGGACTCAGGACCGGTCGCGCATACAACATCGCCGCCGCGTACTATGACGGCGCCAACGGCCGGAGCTACTTCGGCCGCAACTCGGAAGTTTCCGCTCCAAAGACCGGCGCCGACCTGCATTTTGAAATCCCGTCGCAGGTGCGGGTGCGCGCGAGCTTGCCCGATCCGGCTCAGGAGGAATTTTCGGGCAGCGTCGAGGCGCACAATGAGCGCTTCACCCGGCAATATTTCTCGGAGCTGCATTTTAGCGCGGGTTCCGCGGAGTCCGACGACGGGGCGGCCTCCTACGGCGGAACCGTGAGCACCTGGTCCGTGATGGAGGTTCAGCCGGACACCTACACCGTCAAGCTCTTTTTGCCGGGCTTCGACGTTTTCATCGCCTCGGTCAGCGTCGGTTCGGGCGAGGCTCTGGACCTGACGCATGCCTATACCCGCAAGGCCAACCTCTACGGCACGGCGAGCCTGCCCTCGTTTCAGGATTACGGCGTCTATATTTCCATCGAAGGGACGCAACTGGGCGGCGGCGCCGCGTCCCTGTGGGCGAGCGTGTGGCTCCCGGGCAAGAAGGATGCGGCCTCCGCCCCAAAAATAGCCGGCGTTTACGCGATCTACGGGGTTGAGCCCGGGACCTACACTTTGACGGCGCGGGCCGAGGGCTTCAACGTGGTCAGCACCGGTCCCTTCGTCGTCGGCGCCAAGGACCTGGGCACGCCCGATTTTGGAGGCGTGGATTTTCCAGCCTTCAGCCCGAGCTGCGTCCTGGGCGGAACCGTCACGGTCCGTGGAGACGCCACGGACCGCCTCCAACTCAGCCTGGATATCCGCGCGCGCAACCTCCAAAATTACAAGGAGGGAGGCACGAAAGTGACTTTAATTCCCAGCGCGACGCTGTCGAGCGGAACCTACTGCATCGGCGGGCTTGAGGACGGCGGCTACGACGTGTCCATCCAGGAAAACGGGCGCGAGGTGACGGGCTTTGATCTGACCTCGCCCGGCGCCTCGGTCGCGGTTTCCGGCGGCAAAGGCCGGAAGGATTTGACGCTGGAGGCTTATTCCGGGAAGATTCGCGCCTCGTTTTTGACGGGCGCCACGGACTACGCGAACATCTCCTTCTCCGTTTCCGGGCCGGGAGTGTCCATCTCTACCACGGATGTGACCAGCCTGCATGGATTTAGGGGAAGCGTTTTCAGCCTATCGGCTTCCAGCGCCTCTTTGGAACTGAGCCGCGTCGGAACAGGAAAATACGCTCTGAGCGCCAGGTACCGGACCAGCGGCCAACAGTCCGCCCAGACGGCGACCGCGGTCAACGGCGCCGTCCAGGCCGTGACCCTGGACCTGCGCGCTCCCACCTACCGCGTCGGAGGCAAGGTGATCTTAGACAGCAGCGTCCAGCTTAATTTTGGAAGTTATACCGTGACCGCCAATTCCCTGGGCGCCCTCATCGCCATGGCGCCGGCCACGGAGTTTTGCACGGGCGCTCTCTCCGGCTGCCAGAAGTTGAGCGCGGCGCGCGTCGAGCTCTATCCCAGGTCGCTGGCGACGTTCACCAGTTCGGTCACGGCCGGAGGCCTGACTTCCAGGACCTACTACGGGCTGGTTTCCGCCGACGGAAGCTACAGCATCGCCAACGTGCCCAAGGGCGCTTACCTCTTGAGGAACAACGCCGATTTCGACGGAAATTCCGCCAACGGAAACGAGGTGGCGGTGGTTGAGAAGATCGTTTCGGTCGTCGACCGGGACGCGGCCGCGCCCGACATTCCTCTTTTGTTCGGCGCCAACATCGGCGGCTCGGTGAAGCTTCCCCTGGGGGTGAGCGATTCCAGGACGTTTCTGGCGACCTTGAGCAATCTGCGCGGAGCGGTGCTTCTGTCGCAGCAGATCAAGCTCGAAAACGCGGCCGGCGCCGCTTATAAATTCCAGCGGGTAGGCAACGGCACCTATGTCATCGACGTTCAGGACGGCGGCACTCCCCGAAAGTACTCCTCCAAGCCGCTGATGGTGGTCCTGGCCGGCAGCGACCTGACGGGCCAGGACATGACTCTAGGGCTTTCGGCGAGCATCACCGGAAAAATCAACCTGGCGCGCAAAGTGCTGGCGCCCGGCGCGACGACTTTCAGCGTGGAGCGCACGCCTATTTCCGGCCGCAACGCCGCGGCCCTCATCCCCGGGCTCAACGTCCAGGCCGTGGCCAACCCATGGGCCGAGGGCGGCTTCGGAAAAGCATCCATGGACGGCTCGGGGGGCATAGAATTCAATGCGTTCAACCAGTTCACCATCAAGGACTTGGTGCCGGGGATTTATGAGGTGAGCTTCTCCGGGAGCGGGGAGATCGCCCCGGAAACTTTTTCGGGCATCCAGCTCGCGGCGGGGCAGACGCGGGATTTGGGCGCCGTCGAGCTGGTTCCCGGACACACGTTCACCGGGCTGGTTCAGGACGCGGACGGAATCGGCGTCGCCAATATCCGGGTCCTCGCCCAGCCGTCCGGCGGCTCGGGCGCCGAAATTGAGGTGCAGACCGACGCCGGAGGGCGTTTTGTGCTCAAGGGCCTTAGCGTTTCCGAACGCTACTACGATTTGACGGCGGCCAAGCGCGAGGGCGAGGAGGAGTCGGGCTCGCCGCACCTGCCCTACGCGCAGGCCAGGCTCTCGGGAATCGACGTGACGGCGAAAACGAGCGCCGTGCTCGTTTTGGCCAAGGCGCGCAGCGCGCTGGAATGCCGCGTCAAGACCGAGGATGGCGGGGAGATTCTGTTTCCGGATACCGAGCGGCAAGGCATGCCCGGCGCCAAAGTGTATCTCCAGAAAACGGGGGTGCTGCCGCGCGTCAATCCCATGGGAGATATCATCGTCCTGACGGAAACCGACGGCAAGTTCACCGTCAGAAATCTCGAAGCCGGGGAGTACCAGGTGGTCGCCTCGGCTCTGGGCTACAAGCCCAAGCGGACCAGGCTGACCCTGGCCGAGGGCGCCAATTTCGCGGACGGCTCCTGCGCTTTGGCGCTCGATTCCGGCGCCACCGTGTCGGGAAAGATCGTCAAGCCCAACGGAAGCTATCCCAGCGTCTCGGAGGTCGCCTCCATCGCCGCGGCGACGCAGGATTTCTCCGAGACGATCGTCGGCAGCCTCCAGTCTCCGGGCAATTCGCGCGTGGTCACCGCCTACAGCGTCGTGGGGCTTAAGCCGAACACAGCCTATAAGCTCGTCATCGCCGATACCGACGGAGACGTTTTCGTTCCCGCGGGCGGCCAGGATGTTTCTCTAAAACCGGGAGAGCTCAATAAGACTATCAACCTCATCTACAAGCCCAGGAAGCCCGAGGTGGCGGCGGTGGTGGAAATCACGCGCAAAGGAGGCCGGACCTTCAACGTCTTTTTCAACTCCACCAAGCCGCTGCGCAAGAAAAAGGACTCAGACAGCGATACTGCCAAGCTCATCCGCCTATCGACCGGCGCGCTCGTGTCGGGGGAGATCAGCGACAACCGCAAGAAAGTGACGCTTCAGGTGGACGCCGAGCGCACCAGCGTCTCCACCGTGACGGTCGAATTTTCAGCCTACAGCAACATCATCGATTTGGACTCGACCGACCTGGACAATCCGGAGCTCTTGATGGAGACGACGGCCGTCATTTTCATCGGAGTCGACGCCATCAAGGAAACGCCCGTGTCCAATTTGAGCGGCGGCCAGGCGAAGATCGGCGGCGAGGACCCGTCCAAGGTGGATCTGCCCGCCGGCGCCTTGGACGTGGACGTTTCCAGCGTGGTCAAAATCGGCGTGCGCAAGGCCGATGAAAACCCGGCGCGCAAAAAGAAGCAGCAGGCCCTGCTCTATGGGGCCGGCGCAAGCTACGGGCTGAGATTCTCTCCGGAGGCCTACCCGGCCGGCTTCTACAAGGCGCTGGCCGCGGCCGGGGACCTGCCCTCCGTCAACCCCTTGAGCGCGTTTTACGACATCTTCCTGCCTTTGGGCGTGCGCACCGCCTTGAAGAAACCGGCGGCGCTCGAGATCAAATACGATTCCACCACCGTCCAGGATCCATCGAAGCTCAACATGTATTGGTTCAACGAGGCGGCCAATACCTACATCCTGCAGCAGGACGCCCTCGGAGGAATTCCCGTCGTTGATCCCGTCAATAAGACGGTGACCTTAAACGTCAGTCATTTCTCGACCTTCATACTTTTGCAGAGCAACCTGCTTTCTATCGCTTCAACAGGGACATTCTCGGGCGGCGAAGTGAATGTTTACAACTTCCCCAATCCCTTCGACCTGCAGAGCCGGACGGTCACCGTGCTCAATAACGTGAGCGGCGGTCCCAACCTCGGCATCCGGGGCACCATGATCCATATCGGCGTTCCCGCGGGCATGAGCGGCGACTGCGCCGTTTACATTTTCAACGTGGCGGGCGAAAAAGTGCGGACCATCCCGGTGGGAACGCTTTCGGGCGGCAACGTCTATTATCAGGAATGGGACGGAAGAAACGACTCCGGCCAGGATGTCGCCAGCGGGATATACATCGCGGAAGTGAAGATCGGCGGAAACAAGAAGTTCATTAAAATGGCGGTTATAAAGTGAGAAAGTGGTCGAGTGATCGGGGAGCAAGTGATCAAAGTGATCAAGTGGTCGAGTGATCGAGTGAACAAGGGGAAGTGATCGAGTTATCAGTGGTCAAGTGATCAAGTGGGGGAGAGGGCAAGTGATTGAGGGGAAAGTGATCAAAGTGATCGAGTGGTCGAGTGATCGAGTGACGGAAAGATCGAAAAACCTTCAGGCGCGGCGAATCGCCCGGATGGCGGCTGCCTTTGCTTTGATGACCACTTTGATCACTGACCACTTGACCACTATTCCCCTATATGCCGGCTCCGCCGGCGTGGGCACCTCTGGTGCCCAGTTCTTGAAGATTCCTCCCGGCGCGCGCCCCGCGGGCATGGGCTCGGCTTTTTCGGCCGTGGCCGACGAC
>MGUX01000116.1 GCA_001800185.1 Elusimicrobia bacterium RIFCSPLOWO2_12_FULL_59_9 | reverse complement strand
TCGATCCTCGTCTCGCTCCGATATCGCCATGGCAAATTGTCTAAATTATTGCTTCACAAGCCCTTAACCCAAAAACCCCAGTTGCAGCCCATTCCATGTCTGAGATGATTGTGCCAAACTATGCAACTGCGGTTGCACCCTACGCAGAGCTTCGGGTACTAGCCGGGAGGCCAGTGGCCTCCAGCGTGCTTGCGCCTTCAGCGGAGGAACGGCCGGAGGGTGCACCACTGGTGCGCCAAGTGCCGTGAGCACTGCGAACGGCCCTGCGGGCGAATTCCAAACGAGGAATTCGGGTTAGTGCGGCTTTCCTACCTCACGCGGCCTCTTTTCCTCAGCCTTTTGAGCTATCTGGGTTTGATCATTCTCGCGGACCAATGGGAATTTTTCGTCCGCCAGGCTGGAAACGGACCCGGCTTGGCGGCGACCGGCGCTCTGGTGGAGGCCGTGGGCAGTCTCCGGGCGCCCGTCGTCCTGCGCCCAAGTCGGAGCCGGGCCATCCTGGAAATTTCTCAAATCGACGCGCGCCCCGTTGTGGGACGCATATTGATGGTCTGGTCCGGCCCGGCATGGAATTTTGAGCCCGGCGACGTCCTGCGCGTCAAAGGCAAGTGGTACCTGCCGCCCCGCGCGCGCTTTCAAGGCGGGTTTGATTATCGGGGATATTTGGCCCGCCAGAACATATATTCGATTCTATCCGTGCAAAACGCCCAACTGGAAAAAAAAGGCGGATTTTCCGTCTCTCGGTGGGCGTACCGGCTTAGAAGCTCGATTCAGTCCGTTTATGCGAGAGAGTTCTCTCCCAGCCAGCAAGGCATTTTGAGCGGCATCGTTCTGGGTGAAAAATCTCTTCTTCCCCGCGAATTGAACCGCGCCTTCCGGGATGCGGGGGCCATGCATTTGCTGGTGGCTTCGGGTTCCAACGTCGCTTTCGTTTGGCTGCTCGTGTTTTCTTTGGGCGGAATCGCGGGAATGGGGGAGCGGGCCAAGCTGTTTTTGGGAGCGTTCTTCGCCGGCGTTTACACTTGCGTGGCCGGAGCGGACGCGCCGCTGTTAAGGGCGTATTTGATGGCCCTGGCGGTCGCCGCCGGTCATCTTTTGGAGCGCGATTCCGGGTTATTCCAAGCCTTGGCGCTCTCAGCCTGGCTGATACTCATTTACTCTCCTCAGAGCTTGTTTATGGCGGGATTTCAGCTATCTTATGTGGCGGTGTTGGGACTCATTTGGGCGATTCCCCGCTGGCAGCCCTTTTTTTCAAGATGGGCCAAGGGGTCTGGACGGGATCTCAAGACGATTTTTATCGGCATCGGGGCGGCTTCAGTGGTTTGTCAGTTGGTTTTGACGCCGATTCTGGCAAACACATTTCATCAGATTTCAATCATCGCGACCGTGTCGAATTTGATTCTCGTGCCCTTGGCCGCATCGCTGATGGGCCTGGGCTTGGCGGTTTACGCGTGCTGGTGGCTGCCCGTGCCGTGGCTTTTTGAAGCGGCGGCATGGGCGTCGCGGCTGAGCCTCACGGCCTTCGAGGGGCTTGTGGCTTTTTTCGCGGGCTTGCCTTTTTCGTCCGTTTCCGTCGGGTCCCTTTCGGGATCGCAGATTTTTGCCTATTACTTGGGGGCTTTTGGGATATTGGCGCTGCCGTCATGGAAAACCTTCTTTCGCTTGGGCGCCGGAGGGGCGGTATTGGCCTTGTTGTTGGGGAGCCAACGCTTCATTTTTGGGCCGGGTTTGGAAATTTTGGAACTGGGCGGCATCGGCGCCCGCAGCGTTTTATGCCGCGCCCGGCAAGGAGAAACCTGGCTGGTGGATGCCGGCATGTCCGGAACGGAATTGGTGCGGCAATTGCGGCAGCATGGCGTGGGGCGGCTCAACGGAGTTTTTTTGACTTCATGCCGCAAGGATTCTTGGAGAGGGCTGCAGCGTTTGGCTGAAGACATCGCCATTGAGAGCGTTTATGCCCCTGCCGACATTGCCGTTGACCCGTCTTACTTGCGGATGCGCAAATCTTTGGCGCGCCATGGCGCCGCATGGGTTGAAGCCTGGCCCGGGTGGTCGCAGCCGGCGGGACCCATTGAGTGGAGCATGGAGTCATTTTCAGGATTCACGGGGCACCCCGAGCTCGATGACGCGGTTTGGAAATTGAAGCGAGGGAGCGAGGATATAAATTTCTCTGCGCACGAATTTGATAAAATAGCCCAATGAAAACGGTCGCCGTTTTTTACGATCCCGAAAAATCGGCCTCACTGGCGGCACTGAAGCGGATAACCCGCGTATTTAAGGAAAAAAAGATCCGCTTTTTTCTGCTGAAGCTCGGCGCGCGCTTCGGACGTTTTCGGGATTTGGACGCGGCCATCGCTTTGGGGGGCGACGGCACCATGCTCCGCGTCGCACAGCTGGTCGCCCCGCATTCCGTGCCGCTTTTGGGCATCAACAGCGGCGGCCTCGGTTTTCTAAGCGGCATCGAGTTTTCAGAAGTCCCGGCGAAGCTGGAAGCCTTCTTATCGACGGGGTTTCCCGTGCAGCAGCGGCGCATGCTGGAAGTGAGCGTGAGTCGAAAGGGCGCGCGCATTTTTGGCCCGGAGATCGCCTTGAACGAATGCATCGTCCGCTGCGCAGAGCAAGGCCGGGCCATTTACGTTGAATCATTTTACGGCTCTGACTTTATCGCGAGTTACTTCGGAGACGGCATTATCGTGTCGACTCCGACCGGTTCGACCGCCTACGCGCTTTCCGCTTCGGGGCCGATCATGGCTCCTCAAATGGACGCATTTTTGCTCACGCCGATTTGTCCGCACACTTTGACGCAGAGGCCGCTGGTTTTTCCGGCCGACCGGCCGGTGACGCTTGAGATCAAGCCTTGGCGGGGGCGCCGGGAAACCCTGAGCGCCCTGGCTTCCGTCGATGGACAAAGGAATGTTAAGATGAAATACGGCGATGTGGTTCGCATCACCGAATATGGGAAGCCCCTGAAGGTTTTCGTCAATCCGGAGCTGTCCTATTTTGACGTTCTACGGCGCAAGCTTAAATGGGGTGAGAGGGCTAGGGAAATCTGACGCTCGGGAAAAGCCATGCTGAAGAAATTGAAGATCAGAAATTTTGCCTTGATGGAAAACGTGGAGCTCGAAATGGGACCTGGGCTCAATATTTTCACCGGAGAAACCGGCGCGGGAAAATCCATCCTTATTGAGGCTCTCAATTTCCTCTTGGGCGAACGCGCGCAATCGGAATGGCTCCGAACCGGGGCCAGCAAACTGGAGGTGGAAGGCGTTTTCATAGGCAGGGAACCGGTGACGATTCGCCGAGAACTGGACGAAAACAGCCGCAGCCGCGCTTTCATCGACGGATCGCCCGTGAGCGTCGCCGAGCTCTCGGCCCTGGGGCAGCGGCTCATGGATTGCCACGGACAGCATGAGCATCAGGCCTTGCTCCGCCTCCCGGTTCAACTCAAAATTTTGGACTCTTTCGGCAAGCTGCAGCCCTTGGTTCATGAGGCGCGGCAAACCCACCAAGAGTTGAAAGCATGCCGGGCGCAACAAGAGGCGGCGGCGCTCAGCGAGGACGAGAAACTGCGCCGTCTGGATATGTGCCGATTTCAGCTGGAGGAGATTGAGAAGTTATCCCTGCGCCCAGGCGAGGACGCGGAGCTTGAAACGGCTTTGCCGAGACTAAAAAACGGCGCCAAACTGCGATCTGCGGTGGACCAGGTTTATGAGTCGATGTATCAAAGGGAAGGGGCGGTTTTGGAGTGCCTTCTTAAGTCCGAGAACGCTTTGCAGCGCTCGGCCGAATTGGATCCGGAAATCAACGCCGTTCTTTCGCAGTTTGGACAGGCGCGAATTTTGCTGGAAGAAACCGTGCGGGCCTTGGCCGCCTACCGCCAGAAGCTGGAAGTGGATCCTGAAAAGCTTGATGAGGTGATGCTGCGGCTGGACCAAATCGCCAGGGCCAAGAAAAAATACGGGGCTTCCATCGATGATATTTTAAAGCGCGCGGAGTGTCTCAAAGAGGAAATGGAGGGCCTTGAGAACGCCGAATTGCGCGCCGCCGACCTCCAAGCGCGGGCCGAAAAAATCGAGAGCCGGATGCGGAACGTCAGCGACCGGCTCCATCAAGCGAGGATGGAGGCCGCCAAGAAGTTGGGGGAACTCATCGTTCGCGAACTCAAGACTCTCGGCATGCCCGATGCCCGATTCGTCATCTCCGTCACCATGGAGGAAGGGGAGTACGGGCCCACCGGAGCCGACGAGGCGCAATACCTATTTTCGGCCAACCGGGGGGAGCCGCTTAAACCCCTTAAGTCCATCGTGTCCGGCGGAGAGCTTTCGCGCACGATGCTTGCCATCAAGACCGTTTTGATTGGTCTCGACGGGGTGGAAGTGCTGATTTTTGATGAGATCGACAGCGGGATCGGCGGGAGCGTCGCCACGGCCGTCGGTCAGAAGTTGGCGCTTCTGGCCGGGGCGCAGCAGGTTGTCTGCGTAACGCATTTGCCCCAGATCGCTTGCTACGGCCAGAGACATTTTCACGTATTTAAAACCAGCGGCAAGACCCGGACGGAGGCGTTTGTCGCCTTGCTGGAAAAGCAGGCGCGCCTGGAGGAGATCGCGCGCATGCTCGCCGGCAAAAAGGCCACCAGGCTCAGCCTAAAACATGCCCAGGAGCTTTTGGAAGAGGTGAGTCGTTAGCCCTCAGGGCCTTGGAGGTATAAATCATGATTCGCGTGCGCTTCGCGCCGTCTCCCACCGGGCATTTGCACATCGGAGGGGCGCGTACGGCCCTCTTTAATTTTCTTTTTGCCCGCCGCAACCGGGGGACTTTCATCTTGCGCATCGAGGATACCGACGAAGTGCGTTCCACGCCGGAATCGGTGGGAGGCATTCTGGAAGGCCTGCGCTGGCTGGAGTTGGATTGGGACGAAGGCCCCGAAATCGAAGCGGACGGTTCAGGGGTCAAGCTGACCGGCCGGGAGAATGGCGACTTCGGGCCCTATTTCCAGATGGAGCGGCAGGATCTCTACCGCAAGATCGCCACCCAGCTTTTGTCGGAGGGCAAGATTTACCGTTGTTATTGCACGGCCGAGGATTTGGAATCGATGCGGCGGCATGCCCAGCTAAGCCGCATCCCGTTTAAATATGACGGGCGCTGCCGCGAACTTTCTGAGGACGCCATGCGCGGCAAGGCCGCATCGGGCGAGCCGCATGTGCTTAGATTCCGGATGCCGCAGGAGGGGGCGACGCAATTTAAGGATTTAATTCATGGAGATTTGTCTTTTGAAAACAATTTGCTGGATGATTTCATCATCGTCAAAAGCTCGGGGATTCCCACTTACAATTTCGCCTGCGTCGTGGACGATCACTTCATGAAGATTTCCCACATCATTCGCGGCGACGACCACTTGTCCAACACTCCCAGGCAGGTTCGGCTCTTTCTATCGCTCGGATGGGAAGTTCCCATTTTTGCGCATCTATCGATGATTTTGGGCCCGGACGGTTCCCGCTTGTCGAAAAGACACGGCGCGACCAGCGTTGAGGAGTATAAATCCCTGGGCTATCTGCCGGAGGCGATGCGCAATTATTTGGCTCTCTTAGGCTGGTCCACCTCCGACAGCCAGCAGATTTTCGCGCCCGGAGAGCTCGCGCAGAAGTTCGACCTTGAACATTGTCAAAAGAACCCGGCCGCCTTCGACGCGCAGAAGCTTCTGTGGATGAACGTGACCTACATCCGCGGTCTTGCCGACCCGGAGCTTTTGGAGCGCAGCCTGCCGTGGTTGGAGGGCGCCGGCTTTTGGAATTCCAAGACGGCCCCTCCCAAAGAGAGGCTGCGGGCGATCATGCGCCTTGAGAAGGAAAAATACAGGCTTTTGTCGGATATTCCCAAACTTTTGGATTTTTTCTTCCAAGAGCCGAAGTTTGACCCGCAGGCAGTCGAGAAGGTTCTCAACGCCGAAAACGCCTCGCAGGTCCTCACCGACATGCTGGCTGAACTCGGCAAGCTCGATCCATTCACCGCCAAATCCATCGAAGAAAACGCCCGGCGATATGCCGCCGACAAGAAAATCAAAAACGGAGCGGTTTTCCATCCGCTAAGGGTGGCCGTTTCAGGTCGCACACAAGGTCCGAGTCTCTTTGAGATGATTGAGATGTTGGGCCAGACGGTCGTGCTCGGCCGCATCCGCTCCGCCCTCCAATTGCCCCGCTAAGCGCCCTATCGCATCCACACCGGTGCCCCAAGGACCCATTTCAAGTTGGGCCTTCTGCTGGGCGAAGGTTGGGTCCTTAGGCTCATGACAAATTTGATAGGTTTGCTAAAATTAAACAGGCGTCGTTGAGGAGGCAAAATTATGAGAGCATTCGCAGTTTCCGCGCTTTTATTTTCAATGGTATCCGGTTTTTCCGCAGTCGAAGCCGCGACGGTGGGGCGGTTGGCGCAGATGGGACAAGTGGATACCCAGGGAACGCCAGAATCTCTTCGGAGCAGGGGTACCGAAGGCTGGGACAGTTCTCCCGTCCAAACCGCGGTGGCATGGAATTGGCGCCGGGGCGTCGATCCGGATCATTATGGCTGGGGTCGCCAGGAGATTTCTGAAAATCCCTCCTACAAAATAAACCGCAAGGGTCCAAACGGAAAATTTGAGGTGAATGGCCCGAACAAGCCGACGGTTGAAAAATACATGGAGAAGGAAAGCAGAGCTGGGAAGTTCATGCTGTTAGGCTTCATTTTTACTATTTTGGCGGGCGCCGCCATCATGATGACCAACGGAGGCGTGGGGCTTTTGGCGCTCGCGCCCGGCGGCGCTTTCTTTTTGGCGGGCGTCGCTTTGTATTATGCCGCCGAGGCCTACCGCAAGAAAAACAAGATCAACGTCTATGACGCGAGCGGGGTTGAAATCCATGGATAGGCCCCGCTTTTGCCGACAGTAGGGCAGCATAAAAGGGCTTTAGGCCGCTCCGTGGGCCACGCAAGGAAAATACTATAATACCTGCGTGAAAGGACTCGGCGCGGTCCCGTCCATTTTTCTTCCCCCCTTGTGCGTATGGGCTTTTTTGACCGGTTGTTCCGCCCCTAAATCCGACACGGCGTCGGCTTCCAAAAAAAACATTGAACTTACCATCCGCCACAGCCAACTGCGCGGTTTCGAGCATGGTTTGTCGGACCTGCTGGAGGACTTTACCAGGGAATTCCCCCATGTCACCGTCAAGAGCGAGCTTGTCCCGTGGGATGGCGGGGAGCAGTATCGGCTTTATGCCGCCGGGTTTGGTTCGAAAAGCGATGGGTTCGACGTCTTTGCCCAAGACGTCGTTTGGATCTCGGAATTCGCGGACAAAGGCTGGACTTTGGATTTATCCGATTATTTCCATCAAGATGACCGCAACGATTTTCTAATAGGCACTATTGAAGCGGCCACATATAAGGGTCGGATTTCAGCGGTTCCTTGGTATGCGGACGCCGGGCTGCTGTATTACCGCAAGGACCTCTTGGAAAAGCATGGCCGTCCTGTCCCCAAGACCTGGGGTCAGATGACCGAGGCTTCCAAAGCCATTCTTTTAAGAGAGAACGAGCCGGGATTGAGCGGCTTTATTTGGCAGGGAAAACAATACGAGGGGTTGGTGTGCAATGCCGTTGAGTTTTTGGGTTCAAACGGAGTGCGGATTTTGGACGACCAAGGCCGCTGGGGCTTGGAGCCCAGGCCGCGAGCATTGAAAGCCTTGGACTTCATGCAGGCGCTGATCTATCAGCACCAGATCAGCCCCATGCTTGTCTTAGAGGCAGACGAGGAGTCGTCGCGGGAGGTGTTTCAGAACGGCCATGCCATTTTTCTTCGAAATTGGCCTTATGCGATTTCCCTTTTTTCCAGGCCTGGCTCGCCGATTCGCGACAAATACGGCATCGCCCCCTTGCCGCATTTTGAGGGGCAAGCCAGCGTCAGCTCATTGGGGGGATGGTTTTTGTCCGTCAATCGATTTTCCAAACATCCGGCTGAGGCCTATGAATTGATCGCTCGGCTGACCTCCGCCAAGGTTCAAAAAATGCTTTTTGAGAAGGTGGGTTATATGCCGACACGCTCTGCGCTGTATGAAGATGCCGAGCTTTTGCGGAGCTATCCTCATCTGGCGGCCCTCGGAGGCGTTTTTAGCCGCGCGACCGCGCGGCCCAAAAGCCCGCGGTACACTCAAGTATCGGCGGTTTTGCAGGAGGAAATCTCGAAGGTGCTTTCCCAGTCCAAGACGCCGGACCAAGCCCTCACGGACATGCGGCGCAGGATGCAGCCGCTGCTGGAGTGAAAAACTAACGGCGCTGCAGTGGGGAAAATTCCGCTTTGCCCCGCGACCGATGATGAACGCTTTCAATAAGACGCTTGTAGGATTGTCGCGCCGAAGCCCCGCCGGCATTTTTGAGCGTTCCGCGCCATTTCTCTTCCAGTTTTTTTAAGCTCGAAATTTTGTAAGTTTTCCAAAGCGCTTCCTGCAACGTGATGCCGTCGCGAAGCCGGCTGCAGAAATTTTGAAACTGGAGGCGCGAGTGCTTTTTCAAGAGAAAATGCACCATGGAAAAGGCCTGAAGGTACCAGTCGTTTACGATTTCCGCGGAGCTCTCGATATTTAAGTCTTCGGTAAAGAATTTCTCCGCCGGGATGATTTGGTCTTTGGTCATGGCGTCCATGGCCTGCGTCCAGGAATAATTTTGCGGATTTGAGCCGGCGCCGTCTTCCATCAGCATGGCCAGCCCCTCGTTGAGCCAGCGCGGTAGATTGCGCCCTTTGCCGGAGAAATAGCCTTCGAATAGAAGATGCGTCGTCTCGTGGGCGATAATGCGATGGAGCTTGAACGCCTCTTTCTGGTCATAAACCGCCACCGTTTTTTCTGCGTAAACGGCCACGCCCTCGGACCAATCGGGGGGGGTAAACCGTCCGTTTAAGTAGCTCGGGCGGTCTTTGTAGATGTAAATTAGAATCGGCTCATTCTTCAGCCAATCGGCCAGCGTCCCCAAGTCGCTTCGCAGAAGCCTGTGAAGTTTTTCCAGGGTCAGCTGGATGCCGGGAGGCGACCATTTCGCTTGGTAGCGGATGTCAAAATGCGGCGTTTTTTTGAGCCGCCAGGAGCTCTCGGGGATCTGAGCAACTTCCCCGGCCCATGCCGCATTGGGCAGCGCGACGCCAAGCGCGCACAGCGCAGCTTTGACCACAGGAGCAAACTTGAAATGCCCGCCGGATAGTCGGTCGAACATGATGGTTATTGTATAATAATAAAATTCGTCTCGTTGCGGATGGACGCTCGGAGCTTGGAAGCAAAGAATGAAAAATGCCTTGGCGTTGGCGGGATGCCTGTTTCTGGCCGGCTGCGTGCCGTTGACTCAGGAAGACCTGTCGCAATCCTCCGGCGTTATCACTAGTTATCAGTACCCGGAATTGGATGCCGGAGGCCATGAGCAGCAGGGTTTGCACTTTATCGTAAAAGGATATGATTTGGAACGAATAAAAGCGGTGACTGAACTCGTTGAGGGTTTTTACAACCGCATCATGCAAGATACGGGTCTATATTCTTTTAAGCCTGCGGGACTTTATCCCATCATTCTCTACGCCAGCCGCGAAGAATATTTGAAGAAAACCCGCCAACCGGAATGGTCCAGAGGTCTTTCCATGGGCAACGCGATTTTTACTTATGACGGAGACCATCTCCGGGGCGTTTTGGCGCACGAAATCACTCACCTAATTTTTCATGAGTATATGGGGGGGGCCTCCGGCGAACTTCGATGGGTCAACGAAGGTTTGGCCGTATATGAGGAGATTCAGGCGGAAAACTCCCCGGAAGTTCTTCGCGCCTGGCGCGGAGCGGTCAAAGCCGCCTATCAAAACGTCATTCCGTTTCAAGACATGGTGATTCTCATTCCCGCTTCCGAGAAAGAAAGAACCGTCAATACCTGGTACGCTCAGGTGGGCAGCGTGGTGTCGTTTATGGTGGAAACCGGGGGACGGTTTTCCTTCTCTATTTTTCTTAAAGAGCTGCGCCGGGGGCAGCCGCTTCCTCAGGCGCTGCAAGACGGTTTTGCCGGAAAGTGGAGGAACCTGAGCGACTTGGAATATGGCTGGCACAGCACTTTTCACTCGCTCGGGGGTCCCAACGGCGCTGCGGAGGAGCGTTAAGTGCCCAGCGTCACCGGCAGAAAGGCGTCGAGAACCGGAGGTCCCGGAGGCCTTCAAGAGGCCGTTTTTCAGATCGCGGGTTTGCATTGCCACGCTTGCGCCGCCAAACTGGAATCGGTTCTCAGCCGTGAGGACGGCGTCCACCGCGTTTCCGTAGATTTCACGGAGGAAACTGCCGAGGTCCATTTTGACCCGCAAAAACTGCTTTTGGAAAACATTTATCATCGAGTGGAACGCCTTGGGTATAAGGTGGCGGAAGAAACCCGCGAAGGCGGGCCATGGCTTGATCAGGAGTCCAGACGTCTTTGGAACCGTTTTTGGCTCTGCCTGTGCCTAGGTTCGGTCGTTTTGCTGGGAGACCGCTTTAATCTTTCCATCTACACTCAGGTTCTTTTCGCGACGATGGTGCACTTATGGGGTGGAATGCCTTTTTATCGAGGATTCTGGCGAGGCTTGTCCGGCCGCCATCTCAGCGTGGATGCGTGCGTCAGTTTTTCGGCTTGGGCGGCTTACATTTGGAGTCTTGTGGTCATTTTTGTGCCCGCTGGATTTCTGCCCGGCTTCGCCTCGTATCATGGCCTGGATGTGGTGGTGGCGCTAATCGTATTGGCGACATTGGGGCGCAGCTTGGAGTTGAGCATGGATTCGGAAAGCTTGGAGGCGGTGCGGCGGCTGGAAAATTTGATCCCGCGAACGGGGCGCGTGCGGATGCCGATGGTCGAATCCCTGGGCACTAAAGAGCCGGCGCAAGGTTTGGAGAAGTGCTGCGTGCTGCTTGCGACCTACGAGATGCGGCCGGGCGACATTGTGGAACTGCGTCCCGGCGAAATCGCACCGGTGGACGGCATCGTGCAGGGAGGCAATTCTTCAATAGAAGAATCGGTCCTGACTGGAGAATATAAATCTGTTCCGAAAGGGCTTGGCGACAGAGTCTTGGCGGGTTCCCTAAATAAGGAAGGCTGTTTGAAGATTCAGGCCGAACGCGTCGGCTGCGACATGAAGCTCTCCAGGATTGTCGCAGGGATTTGCCGGCACATCGAGAACAAAGCGGCCCAGCGCGGGCCGGCTGAGACTTGGGCGGCGGTTTGGTTTGCGCTAGTCGTGTTCTTGGCGTTTGCCGCATTGGGTTTCTGGTTTTTTGAGCCGGCAAATTTGCCGCCTTGCACGCCTTTGTTGGTCGGTTTGTCTGTTTTTGCCGCCGGATGCCCGGTCACTTTGGCGCTGGCCGCTCCGGCGGCCCATTGGTTCGGTCGGCGGGCCGCGGGAATCCGCGGCATAAAAATTAGGGATTTTCGAGTTCTCGATTCGGCGGGCCGTTTGGATGTTCTTTTGCTGGGGCCGGCGCTCCTAGGCGACCAAAGAGCGTTTGATGACTTGAAATCTTGGGGGATGGAGCCGGTCCTATTGAGCGATGTCCCTCTGCCATCTGCGGAGCGCATGGCCCGTCGCTTCGGCATTTCCGATTTTTTTGCCGAAGTTTTGCCGGAAGATAAAGTGAGAATCATCCAGCGTTTTCACCGGCTTGGCAGACGAGTCGCCTTCGTCGGCGCCAAACCGGAGGATGCGCCGGCGCTCTCCCACGCCGACGTGGGCATCGCCGGTAAATTCGATTCAAAGTTGGCGCTCGAGGCGGCCGACATTGTGGTTTCAAGGAACGACATCCGAGCGGTCTTTGACGCCGTGCGCCTTTGCCGAAGGATACAGAGGATCGTGCGGCAAAATCTAGCGCTGGGTTTCATCGTCCAGGCTGCTTTGCTGGTTCCGGCCACCGGCGCGCTTTATCCTTATTTCGATTCGCTTTGGACTGCGGGCTGGATTATGAGCGTCATGAGCGTCGGCTCGCTGGCGGTCGTCTTGAATTCAACGAGATTACGGAGGTTTTGATGAGCGGATATACCAAAGCGCATGCCAAGTCCGGAACGGAAGTTCCGCTTCCGATAATAGAAACCTGGCCCAATCTATATCGGGGCTATGAAATCCAAATAATCTGGCCCGAGTTTACTTCGGTCTGTCCAAAGACGGGACTCCCCGATTTCGGAACCATAACCGTCCGCTACTTGCCTGACAAATTATGTCTGGAGCTCAAGTCGTTGAAATATTACCAATTGGCTTACCGCGACATTGGTATTTTTTATGAAAATGCGGTCAATCGGATATTGGATGATATTGTCCGAACGGTCAGACCCATTTGGGCGGAAATCAAAGGCGAATTTAATTTGCGGGGCGGGATGCGCTCTATCGTGACTGCGCGCTATCCACGACGCTCTTTGCGCAGGCCTCCGGCGCGGTGATTTCGTATAAAATTCAAATTATTCCAGTCTTGACGTTTTGGGCGACTTATGATAGATATATATAGGCATGCGACCGATGTCCTGAATCGTCCTTTCGGATCATCTCTTGGAAAGAAAGGCCTCATTTGCCTTTGCCTGAGGAAGGCGGAATGGGGATATTGATAATTGAGGAGGGTTTTGGTGAAACAGGATGAGTTTAAACTTTGGGTTGGGGGAGCCGCGGGCGATGGAATCGCATCCGTAGGCAATACTTTCTTTCAGATTTGCGCCCGTTTGGGCCTGCATGGTTTTGCGTATAACTCTTACCAGTCGGTGATCCGTGGCGGGCATGTCCTATGGCAGGCGCATTTTGCTCCCCGCAAGGTCTACACGCAGACCGATCAGTGCGACATTCTCATCGCCTTAAATCAGGATACGATCGAGCGTGAAGCCAAAACCGCGGTCAAGGGTGTGCTTTTTAACTCCGACCGTTTGAGGCTCGACCCCGCAAAACTTCCTGCCGGAAGCCGGTCCTTGGGCCTGCCTGTCTCCAAAATGGCCTCCAAACCGCTGCTGCAAAATACGGTGGCTTTGGGAGCGGCGGCGGAGATCGTGGGGATGGAATTTAGGATCGTGGGCGATTTACTCCGCGACAGATTTCAAAAGAAAGGAAAGGAGATCGTCAACGAGAATGTGGAGGCGGCCCGCGCCGGCTACGACTACGCCCGCAAAAATTTTCCCTCTTTCGGAATTCAACTTCCCACCCTCAAGGAACCGAAGATGGTGATGACCGGCAACGAAGCCATCGCATTGGGACTCCTGGCCGCCGGCTGCAAGTTCTATTCCGCCTATCCAATGACCCCCGCCTCCTCCATAATGCATTGGCTTTCGCCTCGAGCTGCCCGCTATGGCGTGGTGTTTAAACAGGCGGAAGATGAGATTGCGGCCGTCAACATGGCTTTGGGCGCCGCCTTTGCCGGAATTCGCGCGATGACCGCCACCTCAGGAGGAGGTTTTGCTTTGATGACGGAAGCGATCGGGCTGGCGGGAATGGCGGAGATTCCGGTTGTTATCGGCTTGGTGCAGCGCGGGGGACCTTCGACAGGCCTGCCTACCAAGACGGAGCAGGCCGACCTCTTTCAAGCCTTGGGCGCTTCACAGGGGGATTTCCCCAAAATCATATTGGCGCCAACGACGATTCCGGAAGCATTTGAAGCCACCGTCGAGGCCTTTAATTTGGCGGAAAAATACCAATGCCCGGTGATATTGATGTCGGATCTGCTTTTGTCGGAGCATGCGGAAACCGTGGAGGCGGGCCGCCTCAATTTGGATGTCGCCATTGAACGCGGCGTATGGGCGCGGCCCGGCGCCGACGGCGATTTCAGACGCTATGTCGATACCGATACGGGTGTGTCCCCTCGCGCCATTCCGGGCCAGGAAGGATTGATCCATACAGGGATATCCGATGAGCATGATGAAAAGGGACATTTAATCTCCGATGTGGCCACGGACCCGGCGATGAGAATTCGCATGATGAATAAACGAATGCGCAAAATGGAATTTGCCGCCCGGGACCTAAAGGCGCCGGGCATTGAGGGGCCGCCGGAAGCGCAACTCACTTTGGTCGGTTGGGGATCCACCTGCAACATGATGGCGCATCTCATGCGCGATTTGAACGCGAACGGCGACAACCGCGTCAATATTC
>MGUX01000115.1 GCA_001800185.1 Elusimicrobia bacterium RIFCSPLOWO2_12_FULL_59_9 | reverse complement strand
GAGGATTATTTGGCCCGGGCGATGGCCCGTTTGGTGCAAAAGGAAAATACCGTCAGCGTCAAGGACGCGACGAAATCCATCGAGCTGGATGCCCAGAACGCCGAGGCCTATATCGCGCGCGCCCAAGCGCAGCTCTCTGCCGACGACGCGCAATCGAGCGTGGAGGACTGGACGAAAGCCTTGGCCCTCAATCCAACGTTGGCCCTGGCTTATTTCGGACGCTGCAGCGCGAACAATCGTTTGGAGCAGCACTCCAAGGCGGTAGACGACTGCAACCGGGGCTTAGCCGTCAACCCGCGCTATGCGCTCGGCTATTACGAAAGAGCCTATGCGAAACTCCAATTGAAGGATTATCAAGGCTCGGCGGCGGACGCCGGCGAGACGATCGCTATCGACAAGGATTTGGCCCAGGCGTGGGCGCTGCGGGGACGCGCCAAATTCGAGTTGAAGGACTATGCGGAGGCCATCAAGGACGATTCCAAGGCGGTCAAGCTCGACGGCAAGTTGGCCCTGGCTTATTGGCAGAGGGGCAAGGCCTACGCGGGGCTGAACAAATTCAAGGACGCCGTCGAAGATTTCGACAAAGCCATAGCCATATCGCCTCAGTTTTTGGACGCTTTCCGCGACAGAGGGCTGGCCAAGGAGAGGCTAAACGACGTGATTGGGGCCGTCGGGGACTATACGCGCGTGCTTTCCCTCAACGCGGGCGACCTCCAGGCGCTATATTTGCGCGGCGACGCCAAGCAGCTCATCAAAGACTACGAGACGGCCATCGCGGATTACTCCAAGGCCCTGGAAATCAATCCGGAATATCGCAACGCTTTTTATGGGCGCGCGCAGGCCAAATCAGCCACCAAGAATTATTCGGGCGCGGTGGAGGACTACTCCAAGGCCATCGGCTACTCCAAGGATAAAGAGGAGGTTGTGCCGCCCACTTCGCGCCTTTTTCTGGGCCGGGCGGAGGCCCGGCGGAGCCTCGCCAAGCATGAGGAGGCGGCGGCCGATTATGGGGAGGCGATCAAGCGCGGCTTAAACATCCCGGAAGCTTATACCGGCCGGGCCGAGGCGAAGATGGGGCTCAAACAGTACAGCGGCGCGATCGAAGATTATAATCAAGCCCTTGTGCTCAGCGAGAATTTCGCGCTGGCTTACGCCCGCCGGGGCTTGGCCAAGAGCGCCATGCTCGATCACCGCGGCGGCGTGGAGGACTTGGACCGGGCCATTCGTCTTGACAAGAAAAACGCGCAATTTTATCATTGGCAAGGCGACGTCTATATGGCGATGAAGGAATTTAAATCGGCGATCGGCAGCTATTCGAAAGCGCTCAAAAACAGCGACAACCCCGTGCAGGCCTATACGGCCCGCGCGACGGCCTATATGAAGCTCGGCAAGAGCAAAAACGCCATGAAAGATTACAGCCTGGCGCTGGAGTCGGAACCCAACAACGGCTCTATTTACGTCAACCGCGGCATCTCCTACTTCGAGGCCAAGCGCTATCCCGAGGCCCAGGTGGATTTTAACCAGGCGCTCATGCTCAATGCCAAAAACGGCGACGGCTATTTTCATCGAGGCTTGCTTTACGCGGAGTTTTATCACGATTATCAAAACGCATTGAAGGACTTCAATTACGCCGTGGAGTACCTCCCGGAATCGGGGGCGGCGTTGGCCGAGCGGGCGAGAATCAAGCTCAATCTGCAGGATGAATCCGGCGCTCTCAAAGACTTCGAGCGCGCCGTTGATTTGGACCCGGCGCTGGCTTTGCCGCTGCAGGCCCAACTCGCCTCTCTGCGCCAGAAATTCGGCGCCGCCGATGCTCCCGCGCCGGCAAAACAGCGCGGGAAAGCCATCGGCATGAAGACCGAAGAAAAGTCTCCTGCGGCGAGCGAGGAAAAGATGCCGAAAGCCCCGGAAATCCAAGCGGCCCCTCCGTCCCCGGCGGAAACGTCCGCGGCTGTGGAGAAACCCGCGGAGGCCGAAAAACCGGCGGTCCAGAAGCCTCCGGCCGCGGAAAAACCCCGGGCTCCAAAGGCTGAAAAGCGGCCGGAACCCGCGCCGAAGACACCGGAGGCGGTGGAGCAGCCGGAGGAGAGCTATGAGATGGAGGACAGTTCCTCCGGAGAGCCGGAAGGGGACTATGATAGCGACGAGTACGTCAATGAGGGCGAATAGACCTTTGCGGGAGGAATAAATGGATTACAAGCAGGTTCATTTTTTTTCCGTTCCTTGCGAGAACCGGCCGGGCGCTTTATCGCATGTGACCCACGTTTTGTCGAAGAAGGGAATCAACCTTTTGGCCGTGGACACGACCAATCTCAACAAGATCGGATTCGTTCATTTCGTCGCCGAGAAAAAAGGCGAGGTGACCGGCGTTCTTGCGGAGGCCGGACTTGCCGTGTTCGGCATGGAGGCCTTCTTCGTGGAACTCCAGAACCGGCCGGGGCAATTGGCCGCGCTGGCCAAGGCCCTTTCCCACAAGAGCGTCAATATCGAAAAGGTGTACGGCACGACGCCGGCCGTCGGTCCCGCGCGGTTGGTCCTGATCGTGGATAATCCCGCCAAAGCCCGCTCCGTCCTTAAGAGCTTATAAAAAATTAGCCCAAAAACCGCAGTTGCGGTCTCGGTCTCGTCTGAAAGCACCGTGTAAAATTGTGCAACTGCGGTTGCACCCTACGCAGAGCTTCGGGTACTAGCCGGGAGGCCAGTGGCCTCCAGCGTGCTTGCGCCTGCGGCGCCGGAGCAGGTGCCTCTGGCACGCCAAGTGCGCCGAGCTCTGCGCGGCGCCGGACAACCCCATCGCTGTTTTCCAGCGACGGCCGGAGCGTGAGCCACTGGCGCGCCAGGTGCCGAGAGCACTGCGAACGGCCCTGCGGGCGAATTCCCAACTGGGGAATTCGGGTTAGTTCGAAAGGTCCCGGCGGATGGATTCGTAAAGTCCGTCCGGGAAAGCCGGAGGAGGTGACTGCCGCTTCGCTTGCGCGGCGGGTTCGTTTTTCAGTTTCTCTTTCAGACCGGCGATTTCGCGCTGAAGCCATTTCCCGGGGCAGGTGGTGGGGCGGTAGAACTGATGTCCGACCAAGGTGTCGGGCGATATGGAGTAAGTTTTTAACAGCCACGCGGCCAGGGCGAGAAAGGCTTTTTCCTGTTCGGCGATCATGCGGTGGTCATGCGGCGGCTCATAAAATCCAAGAAAGGCGATGCCCAAGTTGCCTTGATTCTCGCCCAAAGTGTGCGCTCCGATTTTGAGCTCCGGCCGGCCCCGGAAGATGTTGCCTAAGGGGTCGATTAAAAAATGATATCCGATGTCGGACCATCCCCGGCCGTTTTGATGGAATTCCTGTATCCACTGGACTTCTTGGATTGACTCGTCGCGGCTGAGCGGCCGGTTTCCGGCGGTATGGTGCAGGGTCATGCGGCCGGGCCGGGACTCCGCCAGCTCGGTTCTGGGATCTTTGGCCGACCAGGCGGCGCGTTCGATGACCGGCGGTTGATCTTCGGCGGTGATGATAACTTGCGTCCTGGGCCGCCGCGCCCCGGACGGCGCCTCGACCTTCCAGGCGAAGGTTTCCAGGCCGTAAACGATTACGCGGCTCTCAAAGCTCTCTTGATTGGTCACGCGAAACGCCACGGGACCGCGGGCGGGCTTCGTCAATTTCAGCTTCGCCCAAAATCTGCCGGAGGGGGAAAGGTGGAGAGGAACGGACTGCCAAGCTTCCTTTTGGTCCCCGGGGACTTCCAATGCAATTTCCAAGCCGACGCGGCCCGACAGGACCAAACCGTTGATAAGTATTGTATCATAAGGACGTTTGGGAGCGTCGCTTTTAAAAATCAAGGCGCTGCCCGGAGCCAGGACGTGCACCGGTCCCGGGACGGCCTCAGATTCTTCGGAAGCGTCGGAGGCGGAGGGCGAATTGAGAACTTCGAAGGCCAGCCGGTGGCCGCCGTCATCCTCCGCGGAGTCGGCGACTCCCAGCGTGCTGGCACCCTGCGCGGAGCTTCGGGTACCGGCCGGGGAGCCAGTGGCTCCCAGCGTGCCGGCATCCTCCGCAGAGCTTCGGATACCCGCCGGGGAGTCAGTGACTCCCAGCGTGCTGGCATCCTCCGCGATTGAGCGGGCGGGCACGAGCGCCGCGAAGGCGGCGCAGATGAAAAGAAGAATGGCGGCTTTGCTGTGGCGCCGAACCATAAAGAAATCGGTCCCCAATACTGCAATGAGTCCCATTATAGCATAAGCATGAAATCCTTTGGAGATTTGCCGAATTTTTTCCATTATGTTCGAGGGCGATTGTGGATGGAAGATGTCTCCTTGGAGGGTCTGGCGCACCGCTTCGGCACGCCGCTTTACGTCTATTCCGAAGCGGCGATCCTTTCTCAAATCCGCCGTTTTGAGGCCGCTTTCCACGGACTCCCACATTTATTTTGCTACGCCTTGAAGGCCAATCCTTCCGGCAGGCTTTGCCGGTTGATTTCTTCGCGTGGTTTGGGCGCCGACATCGTGTCGGGAGGGGAGATGGAGCGCGCATTGCGCTCCGGCTTTCCGGCAAGCCGGATGATTTTTTCGGGGGTGGGAAAAACAGAATCTGAGCTCGACTGGGCGGTGCGCCGGCGGCTGCTTTTTATCAACGTGGAGTCGGAGGAGGAATTGCGGCGTTTGGAGGGAGTCGCCAAACGATTAAAAAAAACGGCCGATATTTCGGTGCGGGTAAACCCCGACATCGATCCCCGGACGCACCGGCACATCACCACGGGTCTTGCGGTCAATAAATTCGGCGTTCCTCCGGCGGCGGCCAGGGACCTCTTCCGGAGGGCGGCGAAACAGAAACACCTGCGTCCCGTCGCTATCCAATGCCATTTGGGCTCCCAAATCCGCGAGGTGAAGCCCTACCTGTCGGCTTTGCGGCAGCTTTTGAGCTTGGCTCGGAGCTTGGCGGCCGAGGGAATTCCATTGCGCTGGCTCGACATCGGCGGGGGCATGGGCGTGGCGGAGGGGGAGAAAGGCGAGTTGAACCCGGAGAGCTTGGCCGCCGCCATCGCGCCCGAGATGGGCGATTATCCTTTGCGGTTGATCTTGGAGCCCGGTAGGGCATTGGTGGCTGGTTCGGGAGCCTTGTTGATGAAGGTGCTTTACCGAAAAGCCTCGGCGGGCGGCGGCCCCCTGCGCGGAACTCCGGGGACCCGGCTGCGCAGAGGGCGCGACGGACGGCGGTTCGTTATCGTCGACGCGGGCATGAACGATTTTGCGCGGCCCAGCCTCTATGACGCGCATCATCCGATTGTCCCGGCCGTTTTACCCCGCGGCGGCCCAAAATTCAGGGCGGACGTGGTCGGGCCTATCTGCGAATCCGGGGATTTTGTCGCCAAAGACAGGCTGCTGCCATGGCCGGCCCCGGGAGACGTGTGGGCGGTTTTGATGGCCGGCGCGTATGGATTTTCTATGAGTTCCCAATACAATTCACGGCCCCGCGCCGCCGAGGTTTTGGTATCCGGTCATGAAGCCGCCCTCATTCGCCGCCGTGAAACCCTCAAAGATTTGTTCGCGTTGGAGAGGTAGCGCGCGCATGCCCCCTTCCCGGCTCCCCAGCCTGGCCGCGCTTCTTTTGGGTTTTTCGGCATGTGGAGGTCCCGGCGCGCGCCTGTTGCCTTTGTCGCGCAGCTTGGAATTGACCGAGACCGTGCGCTTGAGCGTCCCGCTGGGAAAAAAATCATTGCGGCTTTGGATTCCCAGGCCGCCCAGCGACTCGTTCCAGACCGCCGAGCTTCTGGAAGTGGACTCGCCATGGCCGCGTCAAGACGACGCGGACCCTGATTTCAACAACCAGATTCTTTATTTCGATTCGCGCTCTCCCGATCCCGGCGCGGCCGAAATCCGCATCAAGTACCGGATCACCCGCACGGAGCAGACCCAGCCGGACCCGCGAGGGGAGCCCTCCCTGTTTCAAACGCCTCGCGGCCTCGTCATCGTCAACGACGATATCCGCCGAATCTCCGCGGAGACGGCTCGAGGGCTGGAAGGGACCACCGCGAAGGCCCGGGCCCTTTACCACTACGTTTTGGGACATGTGGACTACGACACGAGCGGCGAAGGCTGGGGGCGCGGCGACGTTGTCTACGCCTGCAGGACGGGGAAAGGCAACTGCACCGACTTTCACTCGCTTTTCATCGCCCTGGCTCTGGCGCAAGGCATTCCGGCCAGGTTTCAAATCGGCTATCCTCTGCCGGAGGCGGCAGAAGGGACCGTCTTAAAGCCGTATCACTGTTGGGCGGAGTTTTTTGACGCCGGCCGGGGCTGGATCCCGGTGGACATTTCCGAAGCCTGGAAGCGCCCGGCCAAGGCGGACTACTATTTCGGGCGATTGGACCCCGACCGGGTCCTGGTCTCGACCGGCCGCGATATACGGCTTCCGCGGCGCACGGGCCCCGCGCTGAATTATCTGGTCCGGCCCTACGCCGAGGCCGACGGAAAAACTTTT
>MGUX01000114.1:4327-6979 GCA_001800185.1 Elusimicrobia bacterium RIFCSPLOWO2_12_FULL_59_9 | reverse complement strand
CGTGCGCTACTACCAGGAGCGGAATTGGATCGCGTGGCGTTCACACCGGAAGGCAAAACTGGAGGCTAAAAAAGGGCGGCTGTAGAAATAGTTAGAGTGAACGGGCGCGCCCTGATTTTATCGACCCTCTTTCTGGTAGCGGCCGGAAGGCCGCGGGAGCCCGCGTCGGCGGCCGAGGAATCCGGGCCGGACGCTGCGGAGGTTTACGCGGCGGTCGCCGGAGCGGCGCGCGATAATCTCTTGAGCCCTGAAGCGCGGACTTTTTTCACGGAGGTGATCCTGCCCGAGCTCAAGGAAGGGACCGTCACGGTGAACGCGGCCGAGGAGGCCGCGCTGCGGGGATCGGAGGCTGCCTACGACTACCAGGAGGATGCCGTCAAGATTCGAAGCGGCGCGACCCTGGAGGAAGAAGGCCCTCTCTTGGGTTTCCTCATCCACGAGTTGGTGCACGCGGGGCAAGACGCGTGCCGCTACGGCCAGAGCCGCCGCGACTCGGAGCGGGACGCTTATTACGTGCAGGCGGAGTTCGAGCTTCGGCAGGAAGGAGTGATCTTTGAGACGGAGGAGGGCGCGATTTTGCCGGCCGTGGACATCTCGGAGATGGACTCCATGCGTAAATGGGTCGTTTACCGCGCCGCCCTGAAAAACGCCGCGGCCGGAAAGGGCGGCCTCAACCGCTTCAGCGACGGCTCCGGCGCGGAATTCATGGAAATGGAGGTCGTGGAGGCTGCACGCTATTTCCGCGAGATGGCCGCCGCAGCGCGGGACTCGGCCATGGGCCAAATTCTGACCGCCTCCGGCCTTTCAGACATGACCGCCAAGAAACGCCGCGACCCGGACGAATTTCTAAACAAGGACGGCCTCAAAAAAGCAGGCCAAGCCCCCGCTCCCGAAGCGTGCAAAGCGTGGACGGCCTATTTCGCCTCTTTGGCCCAGGAAGCCTCCGCGCGGAACGCAAATCCCGCCGCCTCGAGCGCGGAAAAACCCAAATCGCCCGCAGCCGATTCCCCGAAGCCAAAGTAGAAATGAGGCGAGTTCAGCGCGCGATTCCAAGCTCCTGCGCCATGGCGGCCAGGATTTTCCGGCCGTGCGCTTCCCATTCGGCGATGGGAGGAAGTTTCTCCAGGACTTCCGTGGAAATCTTTCGATTGAATTCCTCGAAGGCCTCGATGGCCTGACGTACCTCCGGCCCAAATACCAGCCGGGCCTGTTCCATGTCGCCGCTGAAGAGGTCCTTCGCCTCGTCGCGGCTGGTCACGTAGCGTTCCTTGCGGGCGAGCATGACGGCGCTCGGCGCCTCCTTGCTTTCCTCCATGGCTTTGGAAACAGCGAGCAGCCGCGACCAATTGGAGACATACGCCGCAAAGTCCTGCGCCGTCGAGCGAAACAGCTCCAGTTGGTAGCGCAGCGGCAAATTGGCCGCGGATTCGGCGGGCTGGGCATAGGCCCCATTCGGCGCCCCCGCGGCAAGCAACAGCGCCAATCCGCATCCGGCTATCATTCGACGCATAGCAGACACCTCCTCTAGTTTGAATTCCTGAATTCCGGAGTTAGTTTCCAAATGTTTAATATTTCACCGTCAAAATCTGGAATTAAGTATGGTGTCCCCAGATTTCAGATTTCCTGAAGCAGGGGCGCGTCACTGTGCCGTAGGCCATCCAGAATGTGACGGTGTCGGCCGGGAGGGGTATTGCTATTCCTTGTCCTCCCGCGATTCGAGCATCCTCAACCAGTCAGGTCCAAAAAGCTCGGCCAGGACCTCCTCTGTGAGACGTCGCTCCGTGGCAGGCATTCTCTCCAATAGTTCCAACGCCTTGGGAGAGGCTCCATCGACACAGGTCCCCAAGACATCAGTCAAAGCAAGAAGTGGAGCCAACCGGTCTTCAAGCTGAGTGCCGGATGCATGCGCACGCGCCAGGCCAGCCAGCTTTACTACTTCTTTCAAGTTCTTCTCCTTCACAAGATTACGAATGGCAACGAAGAACGCATCCAAGCCGCGTTCCAATCCCAAGAGGCGCCCCACTAGCGTTTCGGCTGCCCGGATGTCGTGCCGCAATTCCCGGGACAGAAGGTGCGCCACCGAAGCGCCCACCTTCCGTTGAGAAGGATCGATTCGGAAACAAGACAAATACGCATCCAGCGCAGCGTCAGTCTTGCCCTGTTGACCCAAACCTACCCCGAGGTTGTACCACGCAGCGGCGTATTTCGGATCGAGCTCGACAGCCTTGTGGTGGGCTGCGATCTCCTCTTCGGTTTTGCCCTGCTTGCCCAAAGCTACCCCGAGGTTGTTCCACGCAACGGCGTCTTTGGGATCGAGCTTGACAGCCTTGCGGTGAGCTGCGATCTCTTCTTCGGTCTTGCCCTGCTTGCCCAAAGCTATCCCAAGGTTGCACCACGCAGCGGCGTCTTTGGGATCGAGCTTGACAGCCTTGCCGAGAGCTTCCATCGCCTCAGCGTACTTGCCCTGTTGGCCCAAAGCTACCCCAAAGTTGTTCCACGCAGCGGCGTGTTTCGGATCGAGCTTGACAGCCTTACGGTAGGCTGCGATCTCTTCTTCGGTCTTGCCCTGTTGGCCCAAAGCTATCCCGAAGTTGTACCACGCAACGGCACCTTTGGGATCGAGCTTGACAGCCTTGCGGTGAGCTGCGATCT
>MGUX01000114.1:0-4292 GCA_001800185.1 Elusimicrobia bacterium RIFCSPLOWO2_12_FULL_59_9 | reverse complement strand
AAGGTTGCACCACGCAACGGCACCTTTGGGATCGAGCTTGACAGCCTTACGGTAGGCTGCGATCTCTTCTTCGGTCTTGCCCTGTTGGCCCAAAGCTTTTCCGAGGTTGTTCCACGCAATGACATCCTTGGGGTCTGACTTTATGATTCCTCGGAACGCAATTTCCGCTTTGACTAGCTTCCCCGAACGAAGCAGGTCGGAAGCCTCCATGAACTTCCGTTTCTTCGATGCCAAGAGCCGTTGATCCGGACCCCTCCGAGGCGTCGTTTCTGTTTCCGACAAGGCGCTCTCCGCACGAAAGGCCTGAAATTGTTGCTCTACCTCAGAGCTGCGCTTCTTGGCGGCAAGGAGCATCGATTTTTCGGGACTGCCTGCCGGGAATTCTTCGGCCAACTCCAAGATGCCTTGGCCGAGAAAGGCTGCCAGGAAGTCCACCAGGAACCCTATCTTGTCCCGCTGCCCCTGCCCGCGGCGCCAGTCCATCCAAAGCCCAAAAAGAGGTTCGGTCGGAAGATAGAGCCGTTCGCGCGTCCTGCGCAGCGACGCGTCCCTTACGAGGAACCTCTCCTTGAGGCGCTTAAGGAAAGTCCCCACCGCGCGAGGGTCCTGCCGGGTCCGCTGGGCAATGGTTGAGGGGTTGAGGGGGTTTCGTCCTTCGGCCAGCGCCATGAGCACTTTGCGTTCCTCGGCCGGCAACGCCCAGACCCGTTCGCGCAGAGGCTCGGTCACCTTCTCGAAGACTTCGTTGAGCAGTTCGAGTGACATCTCAAGCGAACCCCGGCATCCGGCGATGTCCCGGGCCATTTGATACAGCAGCACGACCATGCGCGGCATGCCGCCGGAAAGCCACGCGACGGCTTCCATGAGCCGCCTCAGTTGCGCCGATTCAGGACTGGAGAGAGCCGCAGCAATCCGATTCCCGGCGCGCTGGTCGCGTTCCAGGAGGTTTCGCACCAGTCGGCCCGCCTCCGGTGCCATCAAGGGCGGGATGTCCTGGACGCAAAGCCGGCCGTAAAGTGGTCCTTGGCAATCCGACAGGCTTCCGAAATGCGTCGGAGCCGAGCCGACGAGCAGGATGTCGGATGTCGTTTGGAGGAAATCTTGGAACCTGGCCTCATCGTCAGGATCGAGGAATTTTGGAACGATCCGATCAAGGTTCTCGACAAGGACCAGGATGCGCCGTTCCGATATCCTGCGGAATTCCGAAAAAGCGGCCAGGGACCGCTCCCAGGAAGTCAGGTTATCGGGTGCCTGTCTGGCCTGCTCAAGGCCGAGGCGCAAATGCTGAGCCGCCACCGAAAGTTGTGGGACGGCCGTCAGGACGCGAAGGGCATGTTCGCCGACGCCCTGCGCAAAATCCGCGAGAGAGTTGACCTCGAAGAGTTCCTCCGGCGGCTGCACCGGCAGCCAGCGCTGGGACAATTGCGGATCTTTCTCGACGCGATGCGCCAGAAGGGTCAGCAGAAACGTCTTACCAACTCCAACGGGCCCGACTAAGAGGTGATGTTGGAGAGAACCATTCTCAGGGACTGATTGAAGCGACCTTAGCAGCGAATCGAGTATTCCGCTGCGGCCAACGCGCAGCTTCTCCAGGGCCGCGGGGTCCTCGGAAGCTGGATGATGCCTGCTGACAAAGAGATGGGTCATTTATCGCGCCACCTGGTGAGGATAGTTCCGCCAAAAATCCTGCAGAATCTTGCTGGAAAAGGCATATTCTGTCTTGCTTGTCTTGCGTATGAGCCAATCTTCCCCCAATCTCTCCAGGGAATCCCTGAAGTCGTCGTCGCCGCCAACCCTTTTCTTGTAAAGGCGGCGTAATCGAGCCTCCTGTGCGGCTCCCCACGACAACGCGTCCAGAATGGCGTGTGCGCCTTTCTGCTGCGCAGGGGGATAGCGCGTGGGAAGGCGCTGGAATTCCCGAAGCAGGTTGTAGCCTGCTGGCCCCAGCAATCCGCGATAATAGACATCCTCCGGAGAAGGCTGTTGAGACAAGAGGGACTTCCATGCCTGCACGGCCATATGGATGAAGTAGGGGATGCCTTCTCCCATGAGGTCCAGCAGTTTGGGGACATCGGTCGGACATAGGGAAATTCCTTCCGAATAGCACAGTTCCTCCATGAGTTCGGCCGCGCGCCCACGATTCAGAGGTGGGACATTCATCGGAACGATTTCCTTCGGCAACTCGAGCTTCCGGGAGCGGAGGATCCATGCCTCCGCCCGGCTGCTTGCGCAGGCGACCTGGAATCGTCCGCGCCGCAACGAATCAGCGAGCCACCGGACGAACTCCCCGATGCGCTTGGATTCGCGGAGGCTTCTCAGAAACTCCGAGAATTCGTCGAGGAGGAGGACTGCTCCATTCCGTGGGATCACGGCTTCTGCCTTCTTGGTCCAGGCAGCGACATCCGGCTGGGCCGCGGAAAGCTCCTTCCGGATGCGTTCCCTTAGACACTGAGCCTTGCGCCTGTCTCTCTCCTCCCAAAGACGGAACATGATCTCGCAGACGAATTCCTCCGGAGAAGTAATGCCCCAGAGCTCGCATGGCACAGGAGTCATGCTGGCAGATGCATCGGCCTTCAACGCGTATAGAAGTGAGGTTTTGCCGAATCGCCTTGGCGCGCGCAGAGACAGTGAATGCCCGGCCTTCAACTCGAGACGCATGGCGCGCAGCAATTCCTCGCGGCCAAAAAGACATGGGCCGGCCACCACGGCTCCAGGCTGGCAGGACAAGCGGCGGACAGCGCCTTCGGACGACAGCCATCCAAGATGGAGGCGGAGGCGGCTTTGGTTGAGGGATCCGTCAGAATAAAGGTAATCTGAGATTTCTCGTGTCTCGATCAATGTTGCGCTGGGCGCAGGCTCTTCCTTGACTGAAGAAGCCGGCTCAGCCCATGCCCGCGCGGCCTCTCCGATTGCGCGAAGAGCCGGAAGATGCCGGCTTGCCGGAATGCCCTTTCCATTGAGAAGCCCCAAGGAAAAGTCGCGCTGCTGGCCGCGTCGGAGACTGTGGAAATTAAGGAAGAAAGTGCATTCGGTCATGGTCGCATCTTCCTCCACACCTCTTGCGAGTACTCGTCTGCGATCATGAGAAGGCCGCTGAGAGAATGCATGCGGTCTCCGGCCGCTTCGGCAGGGACGCCTTTCTTTCGACGCATCTCGTAGATCGGGTGTTCCTTGGCGTCCCAGGCCGCCTGGAGCATGGTCATGAGCTGGATTTCCAGGACCATACACAGTCCGCGGGAAAGGACCTTGACCGGGAGGTGTACCGCTCGGTGGCCGGCTGAACGAAAAGGCGGTCCCGTCTCGACTCTGTGATCCTTGATTTCAGACTTAAGAATGTGGAAGTCGCAACCCTTTGAATCCTTGGCGTTTCTGACATTGAAATGCTCCACCAACCGGTCCTTAATATTGTCAATATCACTCGGATAGCAACACAGGACCCGGCAACGGCCGATGTCGTGGAGTTGCAGCAATAATCCCGTGGCAAAGTCGGCTCCTCTCTTCCGCGCCAGGGGTCTGAGTCTCAGATGATCTGCGGCGTTTATTTTCCCCTGCCGCGCCTCTTCAAAGAGGCGCTCGATGCCCTCACGGATGGACAAGATACTCTTGAGGCGGTTGGGGTCGTTCCGATCGAAAGAGAAGACACGCCGCATTACGCCTTCCCTGCGATGAACACAATCCGCGGCATTACGGACAACACGGTCCACATTATCAACGAGGACTTCGGTCGCTTCCTGCCAGGGGATCAGGGCTCTGTTGTCCAGGAATATAAGCCATTCGATTTCCGTTTTCGGCAACCTGCTGCGAATCGTCGCAACATGCCTGAGAAGACGCTTCCTTGTAGGTGTATCCATACTATTTAAACAGTCTTGTTGTACAACAGTTATATTGTACAACGAGATTGTTATATTGTCAATGGCCACAGATGGCGCCAAAGTTGCGCCAGATATAGGCCAGCCATCCGCTTGGGTTCTTCGTCAAAGTTCGCCAGCAGGGTCTTGAATGGGACCTTTTTTAGGTCAGGCGCCAAATGAGCCTCCTCGCCTTGAGGAAAACGATGCGGTGCAGCATTTGTGTTGGCCGCGATAGGTCTCCCGACACCAAACCCTTCAGGATGGGGCCTGAGTTGGTGGCCGTTGCTGGAAAAATAAAATGGAACATTGAGCCGCTTGCAAGCGGCATAAGCCTTGGCTTGCTCCAGGCCGTGCGTAGTTCTACAGCCGCCCTTTTTTAGCCTCCAGTTTTGCCTTCCGGTGTGAACGCCACGCGATCCAATTCCGCTCCTGGTAGTAGCG
>MGUX01000113.1:2707-6942 GCA_001800185.1 Elusimicrobia bacterium RIFCSPLOWO2_12_FULL_59_9 | reverse complement strand
TGGGATTGGAAAAAGGACCCGGGTCCGGAGTGGGAGATCACTTGGGACGGGTTTGAGGTGGGGTGAGAGATCGTGAATTTGGGTTTATCGAGTTGATGGCGTTTATTGAGTAAGTGCACGTGTGGAGGTTCAGAGATTTGCGGGTTCAAACCCAATCAACTCAACTCACCCAATGAACCCAAGCAACCCAATAAACTCAAGGAACTTGATTAACAAGCTCGGCGAGAGACTTCACGTGGGGAAGGGAACCGGGTTGGGGCTGGGAAGACATGAAGTGGTATGATCATCTTTACCAGACATGCCAGAAATAGAATGCGAAGGGACAAGGTGAACGAAGCTGATGTAGAAGACTGCGTCGGCAGCCCAGAATTTGAACGCGCACAAGGTGGCGGTAAAGTAGAAGCCTGGAACGGCTACCGGGAAGGGTTCCTTAAGGTCGTCTATCGTCCACTAGAGGTCAATACGCTCGTCATCACTGTTACTGTAAAGAGAAAACGCCCTGACTGGGCTCGAAGCTAGGAGGTTCGATTATGAAAATCACCTACGATTCACAGGCGGATGCTCTATACATCGGGCTACGAGATACTCAGGCCCATGACAATGTAGATATTGAGGAAGGCGTTTCCGCTGATCTCGATACTGCGGGCCACGTCATTGGCTTCGAGATTTTGGATGCCAGCAAGAGGCTAACTCCGGCTGAACTCCACTCTCTCCATGTGGAGAATCTAACCATTTTGCCTGGGGACGAAGCAGCGCGGGTCCCCTGATGGGTGAGGAAAAGAGACAAAGAGGGCACTCTCGTATGGGCAGGATACGAGGATGAAGATGGGGGGATTTGACTCAACCCACCTAATGAACTCAACAAACCCAATGAACCCTGTGAGCTTAATGAACCCTATGGACCCAAGCAACCCAATAAACTCAAGGAACCTGATTAACAAACTTGGCGAGAGGGTCCATATAGGCAAGGGAACGGCATTTGGGTTGGGGAGATATCAGATATCAGAACTGTAGAAGTTCTAGGGACAAGCGTCTGTTGGACCGGTGAATTAAATATGGACGCTAAAATTGACCATGGAGTGGAACACAGTGGTCCTTGCTACAGGTTTAAGTCTTAAGGAGAGATTCGTCCGCGCCATCACTTTCTGCCTCGGCTATGAGGGGCATGGAGGCGACTTGGAGGCATTAGCGACATGGGTGTTGTCACCTGGGGACGGCACTGCTCCCGGAGATACTACGCTCAAAATAGCCGTTGTCGCGGGCGGTGCGACGAAGATAAAGGGCTATGTCTTCGAGTCGGCTCGCCTGCCAGAGATTCGTGGTGCAAGTGGACTGCTGGACAGGGTAAATCTGATAGACGTTCCCAGCTTATTTGGTATTCAACACGATTCGGAGCAGGACGATGACGTCAAGGCAAAAGCCGAAGCGGTACGCGAGGCTTTCAAACAAAGGACCGGGACTGAGGCCCCCAATTGTCCTGAATGCGTTCTTTATGCAAACGGTGGTGAGGTACTAGCCTTCGCGCCGGTTAGCCTCGCGCCGAAATTGGCTGATGAGATCGAACAGATTTACGCCCGAGAGACGCTGGTCGCTCAGAGTGTCGCTTACTGGGAACCATTCACGCTAAAGCAACTCCAAAAGGGGTTGCTGGTAGATGAGAATGTGGACGACGCGGCAGTCAAAGCATTGCTTGGCTACAATCCTGCGGATAACAAAACCTTCGGGAGTCTTGTCGCCTCGCTTGCGTTGGGCAAGTTTCGTCGCCGTGACGCTAACCGAGATAAGGGGAGAACTCCCGAGCTGCGCGGTATTGCGCACTTTGAAACCGTTCCGTTTGCACGTCGTTGTTCCTCGTGCGAGCGCAGGGGATCTGTCGTGAATTCCGGCGTCGCTGATAAAGATCTTCCGCTATGCGAGCCTTGCGCACGCAAACGCGTATTCGGGCAATTAGCAAAGAAGAAACGTGGAGTCGAGACGATCAACTGGTGGTATGACGCCAAGTTTCAGTGGCGACCGGGGCCTATGCGCTCATGGGCGCAGCAGTTAATGGATGCGCGCCCAGATGTGGGAGAGGTGCAATCGCCCGATGATCTCGACGAAATCGGGGCGATGTCTCAGCCGCAAGGCTTTATTGGTGTCGTCTACGCTGATGGTAACAATATGGGCGGACTGTTGGAAAAGTTAGGGACGCCCGCTGACTACAGGGAATTTGCTGAGGAGGTCTATAACACCACTAAGAATGCTGTTTTTGATTCCCTGGACGCTAAGCTTCCGTTTGAAATTCTAAGCATTGGTGGCGATGACCTCTTTCTCATTGTCCCTGCTCATATTGCACTGCCGGTCGCCTGTTCGATTGCTAATCGGGTTGAAGAGAATCTGAAGGAACATCCGTTATTTAAATCGACCGAGAGCTACGAATGGGCGCAAGTCCAACGCTGCAAGGGCGATAGTCCAAACCTCCAGTCCAAAGTCAGCTTCTCCACGGGTGTCGTTCTCGCTGATGCCCATACGCCTGTTTTCTATCTTGAGGAGTTAGCCAGTCAACTGCTTAAGACCGCTAAGCATCGCGCCAAGCGGTTCAAGCGATACGGCTACCACGGCGGCACGGTGGATTTCCTCTCGCTCAAATCGGTGACGATGATTGGCGGCACGGTAGAACAGTTCCGGGCTGCCGCTCTGACCCGTCAAGACAAGCGGCTCCAGCTTTACGCCCGCCCCTACACGATCGCCGAAATGGAGGCGATGTTGGAGAGTATCAAATTGCTTAAGCGTGCCAATTTCCCGCGCACTCAACTGTATCGCCTCCGCGAGTCGCTAGATACGAGCAGAGAGCAAAGCACAGTGGACTATCTCTACTTCCTCTCGCGTGATAGCGAGGTGCAGGATCAACGGAAAAACATCGAGCGGTTGTGGACGCCCGACGACGGCCAGCCACTGATGCACCCATGGCGTAAGCAACTTGAGAAGGAGAAGCTATGGGAAACCATCTGGTATGACCTTGTGGAACTCTACGACTTCGTGCCGGAAGAAGAGGAAGACCATGCCGACCATCACGATTAGCCTCGTACTCACCTTCGCGACGCCCCCGAGCGTTGGTGCGGGCGGCGCGAGCGGTACGCTCGCGGACAAGGTCGTGGCACGCAATGCGCACGGGGAGTTCATTATCCCCGCCTCCCAGGTCAAGGGCAAACTGCGCCACGCCTGCGAGCAGATGCTGCGCGGACGTGTGCCGCTGTGTAACCCACCGCGCGCCGAACAGATGTGTCCACAGATTGACAAGGACGACGCCGGGAACGCTCTGCCCCAGAAGGATGGGCTGCCATGTTGCGTCCTGTGCCAAATCTTCGGTTCAGCTGGTTACCCAAGCCGGCTCCGCTTTCATGATTTGGTAGTGACGGACGCCGACCTGCTGCCGCCAGAAACCTTGCGCGCGATGGTCAGCCTTAACCGCCGCCGTCGCGTTGCAGAGGCACAGCGGCTTTTTCTGATCGAAACCGCACCGTACTTCAACGGACTGCAGTTTCAGAATTCAGAAGCCATCACGGGCCAAGTTGATCAGCCCTCGCATATCCATATTGTGTTAGCTGGTCTACAACTTCTTTTTGCCTGGGGTGGAGGAACATCGCACGGTCTGGGCTGGGGGGACGTGAAATGGGAGGCGTGGCTCGACGGGCAACTTATCAACAAGATCGATTCGGAGGAGGTCAAGCAAATCTGCCTATCCTAAATGTCATCATAACAGCTTGTGCGCCGCTCGTGTTCAGCGAGCGCCGCCCCGGCGGGCAGTTTCGGCAAAGCGCGCCTTACGTCCCAGGCACGGCCTTGCGTGGCGCATTGGCGCAGCAGTTCCTTGACGCCGGCGAACACGAGAACGGCGATTTCGGTACGCTGTTCACTGCACCCAATGCGCCGTTATTTCGCAATGCCTATCTCGCCCACTTTGATAAGGCCAATCTTCCTGGCGCGTTTCTGCCTTCCAGTCCGCTGCCGGCCACTGCTTACAGTTGTAAAGCCGAGAGCGGCTTCGAGAAGCACGGCGTTTACGATAGCTTGATTGACCGCCTGTGCTGCGAAGAATTGAGCGTGAAGGTTCCTTATCTGCCGCGTTGCAACTACCCTGACCATAAAGGTGAAGGCGAGCGCGTGGAAGCATTCGGCGGTTTCTACGTGAGTACCCCTCATGGGAAAAGAAGTGTCACGGTTCCTTCGCGACTGACCACCCGCGTTGCCCTCAA
>MGUX01000113.1:0-2526 GCA_001800185.1 Elusimicrobia bacterium RIFCSPLOWO2_12_FULL_59_9 | reverse complement strand
CTCACTCACATTGGCAGCGGGGCAGCGCGCGGGTTTGGCCGTGTGCAGGTCAGAGTGGAGTACGCGCCGACCAACGAGCTAAAGATACGAATTGAGAAATTCAACGAGCGCGCCAAGGAACGATGGAAACAGTGGAGACAGTTGCCGGGTGACAAAGAAACGAAGCGTACACCCGACACCGACACATTCTTCGCCGTGCTGCTGCTGTCAGACGCTATTCTTCGCACCGACGGTTGGACGCCCACTATACGGCTTGAACCGGAAATGTTGGGGAAGGCAGGCGCAGGTGCGACGCTGTTGCGCTCTTACGCTACGAGCGATTATAGAGGTGGTTGGAACACGGCCTGGGGTTTACCCAAAGATACTGAGCTGGTTGCCCGAATGAGCAGCGTTTACGTTTATCATGCGCCTCACAAGCTCGATGACGAGGACTGGCTGAAAGCTCTGTGTGCCCTAGAAGAGCAAGGCGTCGGCGAGCGCCGCGTCGAAGGATTTGGCCAGGTGCGCGTGTGCGAAGCATTTCATCAGGAAATTCAGGAGGTGAGACGATCATGAGCCAAACTCAAGGTGCGCAACCACGCAGTGTATCCGTGCAAGGGGCCGTATGCCAATTTGCGCTCCGGGGAGCCATTGATGATGCACTGGACGACCTGATTATCGCTGGCGCGGATAAAGTGACGCTTCTCAAAGACAACCGGTCTCGTACCGGAAGGCTATCGCTCTCGCGCAGCCAGATCAAAAACGTGGTGAATGTTGCAGGGGGTACACGAAGCCCCGAAGCCGTCAGCAATTTTATTCGTTACCAGATGGGGAGGCAAGGCGGCCTGCCATGGCGACATCCGACAGTAAACCGCCAAGTGTTTGGTCGCGAAGTGATCGCAGACATCGAATGTGAAAAAGGAGGAACCAGCACCATTGAGACCGCTACCAGGACAGTCTGCGAAAAGGTGAAGGCGCAACTCCAGGATCGTAACTATACAACCGACGTTACCGAACTTGAGCGCGAGGCGCGTGCTCAGCTGACTGCGCTCTACCTCGGCTATCTTAACCGGACCTACGCCTACTGCGAGGCAATGGACAAGGACAATAAAAACTGCTGGGACGATGTGGCTCGAATCGCCAAGCGCAAAGGAGGTGCCGCCTAATGTTTGATCGCTTTGAAAGCCGTGTGACTCTCACAGGCAGGCTCACCGCTCAAACTGCACTCCGTATTGGCGCGGGACGCGCAACACGGGTCATGGGAACAGATTTACCCGTGGTGCGCGATGCGGTAGGGAAGCCGTACATTCCAGGTTCTTCATTCAAAGGTGTGTTACGGGCAAGCGTGGAAGCGATCGTGCGCAGCGTCGTGCCTCATCGCAAAGGTGCATGCCTTCCCGTGAACGAAGGTGAGCAGTGCATTCTCCGCGGAGCGCCAGGTACAAATGAAGCGAGGGCAAAGAATCAGACCTGGACATATCCCCAAGCCGGTGTTCCTCCGCACGAGAAGGTTGGCATCCGAGACCTTCAAGCCGACTTGCCTGGTGAGCTAGGCAAACGAGATCAGGAGTTGGCGCGTCGAGTCCAAGACGAATCCTGTCTCGTCTGCCGTGTCTTCGGTTCCGCTTGGCTCGCGTCGAAAATTAGCATTCGCGACTTGCTGGTGGATGAGGACATGTGGTTCGGACAGTTTGAAGTACGCAACGGGGTTGCTATTGACCGTGACACTGAGACGGCTAGCACAGGGCTGCTTTATGACTTTGAGGTAACCCCTGCAGGCACCCGCTTCGGCTGCGAAATCGTAGTTGAGAACGCGGAAGACTGGGAACTCGGGCTCCTGATGGTCGGCTTGCGTCCATTCGAGCAAGGTGAAGCTGCACTCGGCGGAGCGCGTAGTCGCGGCCTGGGAGTGGTGAAGATTGACTGGAACTCACGCACTCGGGTTGACAAGGCCCACTTATTAGACTGGGCCACCGACGGCGCTCCTGCGACGACAATCACAAACGACGATGTGAAAAATTGGATCAAGAAATTCCGCGCCAGGTTGGAGGGTGAATCCAGTGCACAACCGCTTATTTAACGAAGCCATCATCAAACTGACTATCACGCCTATCGGTCCCATTCTTATCAAAGCTGGTGAGGGCGATGCCGATCCCACCAAGCCAGACATGAATTTCGTCCGCACCACTCGCGACGGCAAGGAAACTGTTTATCTACCAGGGAGCAGTCTCAAGGGCTTACTGCGCGCTCACTGTGAGAGGTTGGCACGTACCGTGCAAAACAAGAAGCAACTCGCTTGTGACCCATTGAGCGATAGCTCCTGCGGTAAGGGGCTGGAAGGTAAAGAACTAGCAGCGGCAGCCAAGCACGCACGTTCCTGCTTCGTTTGCCAACTGTTCGGCAACACCAGCCTGGCTAGCCACTTTCGCATCGAGGACGCCTATCCGGACCCAAGAGAAAACGCACCGCGTACCGAAGAACGCAACGGGGTGGCGATTGATCGGGTGTTTGGCTCTGTTGCGGTTGGACCTTTCAATTACGAAACTG
>MGUX01000112.1 GCA_001800185.1 Elusimicrobia bacterium RIFCSPLOWO2_12_FULL_59_9 | reverse complement strand
CCGCAGGCATTCATTTCACGCCGTACTCCTTCGCCCTCACCGTCTTGTTCTTATTCCTGACCTCTTTCAGTTTGACGGCTCTGGGCTTCATCCTGGCTTGGCAGCTCGATTCCGTCCAGGGATTTCACGCCATCATGAACCTGCTTCTAATGCACATGTGGCTTCTCTCCGGCGCGCTTTTTCCCGTAGAGGGCTCCCCTCTCTGGCTGCACCACCTGATGCAGGTCAACCCGCTGACCTACGGCATCGACGGACTCCGGCATGGCTTCTACATGACCGGCGCCCAGCATAGCCTGCGCCTGTTTCCTCTGAGCGATTGCCTTGTGGCGGTTTGCCTCTTCGGCGCGGCGACGTTTGTGGGGGCGCTCTGGGTCAGCGGAAGGCGCTAAAAAACGAAAGGGCGTGAAAGCAACCTCTCTATCTGCTTTCACGCCCTTTTACCGCAACCTTTGCAGCCACCCGCCGCTGGGGCGGGCCCTACTCGGACTTACGTTCGCACAACCTCACGGACTGCGAACCAACCGACTGCGAACCAACGGACTGAACGCGGCACAATCACTCCGCTGTGCCCACTCTCAGTATAACAGACTCCCCCATTTTGTCAAGACCCAGATACTTTCCTTGATCGTCCAAATTTCTCAATCACCCCCTCCTCATCCCCAAAATTATCGCCCGACCCCCAAAAAATTAACTGCCCAACCTTGCGGAAGCGAAGGCGCCCTGCTAAACTATCTTCATGCGGCGATCAATGCCGATTTTTTTACTTCCTGCCTTTTTGGCGCTGGCGGCCGTTTCCCCGCAGGCGCAAATTTTTCCGCGGCCGGCAGAAATAGAATACATGCCGATTCCTCCTTGGGACGACCGATATCCACAATCGGCGTGGATCTATCTAATGGAATTCGAGCCTGATCTCGTCCAAAAATCGCAGTGGGACAAGCTCCACCCCAAGGTCCAGGTGGAGATGCTTAACACCGCCCGCCAGAAAGCGCCTGAAAGAGAAAAGGAGGTCCAGAGGCGGTTTGTGGAAATTGACGGACTCTGCGGCATGCGGAAGCTTTATGACTTTGAGAAAAAGATGAAAGACGGCAGGTCGGCCTGCGACTTGCGGCCCGTGCGGCAGATCGCCGACTCCGAAATCGCCGCCTTCGCGATATGGAAAGGCGAGGACCCGGCCTTGGATATACGCCGGCGGCGCGACCGGGTCCTGCGCTTTTTGGCCAAGCTCGAGAATCGGGAGAAGTTCGACGCGCAGGAAAAGGCCTGGGCCGCCGAGCACCTGCCGCCGCGCTACGCCCCGCTTTTAGACGGCGCGGGCCGGAACACGGACGCGGCGCGGAAGCTGGCTGAAAGCCTACGGCCGGACGGCCCACTCCCAGCCTCCGCCCGGCTCAGGATCAGCGCCCAAGACACGCAGTTGGCGCGGCGCATTTTCGACGGCGGCGGCAGCCGGGAAAAGCCGGTAGAGGGCGGCGTGCAGATGGAGCCCCCCTCCCGTGTTCCGGCCCGCGGACCCGGACCGAACCTCGATGTCGCCAAGGACATGAAGCGCGGGCTCATGAGCCGTCTGGACGCCCCTCCTCCTATGGACTCGAAGGCGATCCGCAGGCGCGTCGAACAATTCCACCATGATAGCCCTGAGGAGCGCCGCCTGAGCGAGGCATGGCGCGCGCATCTGAAGGAAAACCTCAAGCACAATTCCGTCGGCCGAGACGTCCTGGATTATGTAGGCCCCGATTTGCCCCACATCCGCCTGCGGCGAGTCGAGATGATGGAATCGCTGACCAACCATACCTACGCCAGCTACATGCCGGGGTCCAACTCCATCGTCGTCGAAGCGGACAAACTGCGGGCGGCGGTCGGGGATTTGGGCGGTCCAACTCTATCCGAAGACCCCCGCGAGTTCGCCCGCTATTTGAATCGGAATCCCAAAATGCGGGAGAGAGTTTTCAGGGCCTATAACGAACCGATGCTGCACGAGCTCGTCCATGCCGGCCAGGACAAGGCCTTCGGGGTGACGCACCTTCGGGAAACCTTCAAAGCGCCGACCGCTGAAGATGAAAAACACGCCTACGGGGCGCAAATGAAGTACATGCTGTCCGGCCTTAAGGACCCCGGCTACTTGAAGGAAACGACCAGGCTCGCGATCGTCGGGCGCGTTTCGTTGGAAAGCTATTTGATGGACCGCGACCAGTACAACCGCGATATCGACGCCACTTACGGCAATACGCCGACGAAAAAAATGCTGGAGCTCTACGACTTCCGGGAAAAGACCGATCGCGAGAAGGGCGGCCTCAAGCCTGGAGAACGGCTGGCCCATGCCCGCAGCCAGGCCCGAGAGGCCCACGAACGCTTGGACCGGTTCTATTCTCAATTCCAGGACGCCGAGGCCCGGCGCTGGGAGCGCGACAATCCCGAGGGCCTGGCCAAGCTGGCGGAAAGGGTTGCCGACCGGGACCCGGACAACGCGCTGGATCTCTTGGCCGTCGCCCAATCGCGCGTCCCGCAGTCCGACGCGGAGCTGCGGCGCGGCATGCAGAGATCGGCGGATCGCGCCATGGCGAAGCAGGTCAAGAACCTCCGCGAGGATTTCCGCAAAGCGCGCCGCAACCACGAGCACGCTTACGTTGCTGATTCCATTTTTGCCCTGGAAAAAAGGCAGGAACAGCTTGCCGGCGAGGCCCGGTTCGGCGATTTAGACCGCATGAAAGATACCTCCTACCCCATCGCGATCGAACACTACAAGCACAATCTGGATTTCAAACGGACGCGGGTCGTTTGGCCGCCGGCCGAAGTGGAAGATTTTATACGCAAAGGCTCGGAACTCGCCCGCGCACGCGGCGACCGCAAAGCGCTCGCCTACTTTGAAGAAAAGAAGAAGGTTTGGGCGGACTTTTACAAGGAGCTCGACAAGCAGGAGAAACAGCCCCCGTCTACAAACTTCGCGTGGCTGGACGGCTTGAAGAAACCATGAGGATAATGAACCGCTTGCTGAATTTGAATATCCGCATTCTGCTCCTGGCCGCCGCAGGTTTGTTGACTGCCTCCGGACTCAGTCTGTATTTCGCGCGCCAAACGCCGCCCCCCGGCTTTGCCGCCCATGTTTCTTCCGATGGAACGATCCGGTGCCAAGTCCCGGAAGGCTGGCGAGCGGCGCAGGTCTCGCGCTGGGTCTCCGCAACCCCACGGGCGGTATTTCTTCCGCCTTCTCCGGAACCCGGGCACGACGAGTCCGCGTTGCTGTGGGCCTATTATTACGCCAAAGACGGCTCGATTTTCAAGAAGCCGGACAGCTACCTTCTTGCGCACAGACAAACTTCCAAGGTTCTGTCCAAGGGGCCTGTCATTGAAGGCGCGGTCAATGGACATCCCGCGCGAAGCTTCTGGACCGTGCGCGCCCTTGCCCGGCTCAACGGCGCGAAAACCGAAGACCGCCTGGTCAAAGAGGTCCATACCCTCATCGCCGCGCCGGAAGGCTTTTTTGTCCTGGGCTGCTCGGCCGGCCTGGACGAAACTGGGAACTCGAACAATGCTCTCTTGACGGGGCAATACGCCCGCTTCGTCCGCAGCTTCCAAAGCCCCCTCATGGAAAGCGGATCAAGCTTGCGATTTTAGCACGCCTAGCTGCCTCGCGCGGTCTTGACGCCGGAGCATTTGTATGGTATATCCTAGTATATACCATGTTCTTGTACGATGTCGTGAGCGCGCTGGAGAAGGGAAGGGTCCGCTTCGCGATTGCGGGCGGCTATGCGGTCGCCCTCCATGGCGCCGTGCGGGGCACCATGGACGTGGACATCGTCCTGCGCCTGTCTCGAGCCGATTTCCTGGCGGCCGAATCGGCCTTAAAAGCTCTGGGGTTGATGCCGCGGCTTCCCGTCTCCGCAGGCGAGGTCTTCGATTTCCGCGAGGAATACATCACGAATAGAAATCTCATCGCTTGGAGCTTCTCGAATCCAAAAGATCCTTCGCAGGCCGTGGACATTATCATCACCCATGACCTTGCCAAGCTCAAAGTCAAGAAAATCGCCTCCGGAGGACGGACCTTGCCGGTTTTGGCGGTCTCCGACCTCATCGCGATGAAGAAGGCCGCCGGGCGGCCGCAGGACCTGGAGGACGCCCGCGCCCTGGAAGAGTTATGGCCATGAGGCCTGCTCAGTTTTTTCCGGCGGATTACCTGGAGCGGTGCCGGTGCATGCGGCCGGAGCAGATTGTCCGATTTTTGGAGGAGTTCCGGACCTTGCATTTCAAGCCGGAGAATCCTGTCAAGAGCCGGCTGATCAGCCTCAAGGTCCCCGAGCCGCTTTTGGAAGCTTTTAAGACCAAGGCCGGGCTCAGCGGAATCCCCTACCAGACTCAAATCAAGCGCCTGATGGCCCTCTGGCTTGAGCCGTCCGCCCCCCAACCCGCGCGCACCCGCCCCTGAAATTTCTCTCCTTCATGCAGCCCGCGCGGCCGCGAGCGCATTCTCGAACGCCGCCGATTTCCAGGATGAAGCCGCCCGGTTTGAGAATCTGGTCGCATCCCACCTGCTGAAGCTCGTCCATTGGCTGCATGACCGGGAGGGGTACGCCGCCAAGCTCTATTTCCTGCGCGACACCTCCAAGCGGGAGGTGGACTTCTTGGTGACCGTGGATGAGAAGGTATGGTTTGCGGTGGAGGCCAAGAGCCAGGACCAGGCGGTCTCGGCGAACCTGCGATACTTCCGGGACAAGCTGAAAATCCCTTTCAGCTATCAGGCGCTAAGAAAAGAAGGCGTCGACAGGTTCAGCGACGGCGTCCGAGTCCTCTCGGCCGGCAAACTGCTCGCCGCCCTGATCTGAAAACTCGCGCCGCCGCCCACACCCCTCCGCGTCCACCGCGTTTCCGCAACGTCCAGCCAGGCGCCGAAAACGAAGGGGGATTCTTTATGTCAGTTTAGCCGGACAGGAGTGATATAATATCTCAAGCATGCGGACGCAACTGGATTTACATTTGGCGGAAGGATATGAAAGCGCCTCGCAGAAAGTCAGGGTCTTAACCGAATCCTGGGTGGGCCATGAAGCCTTCTGCCCGGCCTGCGGAAACCCAATCAAAAAATCCGGCAACAACAGCCCCGTCCTAGATTTTTATTGTCCCCGCTGCACGGAGGGATATGAGCTCAAAAGCTCAAAAAATCCCTTCGGCCAGAAAGTCTTGGACGGCGCGTACGACACAATGATCAAAAGACTCGAAGGCAGAAATACCCCGAACTTTTTCCTGCTTAATTACAGCCCGCGAAATTACGCGGTCGTCAATTTTTTTGTCATCCCAAAGCATTTCTTGGTTCCTGAAATGATTGAGAAAAGAAAGCCTTTATCAGAAAGCGCGAGGCGACCCAAATGGGTCGGCTGCAACATTGTTTTGCAAAATATTCCGCAGACAGGTAAGATCTTCTATGTTAAGGACAGACAGGTCCAGTCGAGGGACAATGTCCTGCAAACATGGAAAAGACCTTGTTTCTTCGAGAAGAAAAGAAGGTTTCCGAAAAAACCTGGATTCTGGACATAATGCGCCATATCGAGAGCCTGGCAAAGAAAGAATTTACGTTGGACGAAGTCTATGGTTTTGAGAAGGCGCTGCAATCAAAACATCCGGGCAATAGGCACATAAAGGACAAAATTCGGCAACAACTTCAAATTTTAAGGGATAGAGGCTATCTGGAATTTATGGAACGCGGGAAATACAGGGTAATATGAAAAAATATATTTTCGTCACGGCGGAAGGATTCACCTATCAGCCCGAATCCGAAAGCATTATGCCGGACACTTCGCCGCTAACGAGAAGTGACCCACCCTCGCTAATCAAAACTGACCCACTTGCGTT
>MGUX01000111.1 GCA_001800185.1 Elusimicrobia bacterium RIFCSPLOWO2_12_FULL_59_9 | reverse complement strand
TTTGGTGCCAAAAATGTAGTGCCGACTTTTGACCCCAAATGCTGATATTTCCAGTCTTTTTTTGCGGTTACTGGCGAAGTTGGGCTAATCCAAGATTCTCAATTGGAGAAATCCGCGCGTCAGCGGCCAACGAGATTTTTTATTCCTTTATTGTCAAGGGAGGTGACGCCGGGATTTGCCCGTAGGCCCCCGTACCGGGGAGGGGTCCCGACATCCCGTCGGGGAGGACCACGGGAGGGTCCTCAACGGGGCCGGGGGCCCTAGGGCAAACCCGGCGGCAAACCTCCCGAATAAAGGATTTTGTTTTATCCCCGTCCAGCGGAGAGCTCCTCGAAGGCCCGGTCGGATTTGGCGGCGAGATAAAAATCGCTTTCGCTCAAGCCGCCGATCTTATGGGTCCAGATCTCAATGCGGACATGCCCCCACGCCACATGCAGGTCCGGATGGTGCCCTTCCGCCTCCGCAACGTCCCCCACGCGGTTGGCGAAAAGCATCGCATCGGCGAAATTCTTGAACGGATAAGCCTTTTCCAGCCGGCTCGACGCCTGCGTCAATTGCCAGCCGCCGCCAAGCTCCCGAAGCATCTCCCCCGCCTTTTCCGGCGCCAGCGGAGGAATTCCCCCCCGGCACGGCACGCATTTCTTATCGGCTAAGCTCATAAAAATAGTGACATCAAAAAAGTGATAAAGTGGTAAAGTGATAGAGTGATATGGGAAAGACGGGAAGCCTTCAACCCCAGGTGCGCAGCGGGCTAAAGCCGTTTCCGAGCTTGTTGGCACTTTATCACTGTACCACTCTACCACTTCCCCCCTCTCACTCTACCACTTTCCCACTCGCCACTCTACCACTTGCTTCCTCTCAATCGATTTTTGCCCCCGTCGGCGCCGAATTAGTACAATGGCCCGGTGAAGAAAATTCGGCTCATCGTGTGCGGCTGCCGGGGCAGAATGGGAAAGAGGGTCGTCGCTTTGGCCCGCAGGGACCCCCGCTTCATCCTTGAGGGCCAAATCGACCGGCACAACCAAACCCGTCTGCCGGAGACCCTCCTCCATTCAAGCTGCGTCATCGATTTCACCACCCCCGAAGCCTCTCTGCGCCACGCGCTGGCGGCGGCCGGCAGCCGCGTCGCCATCGTCATCGGGACCACCGGCCTCACCCCTTCTTCCATGAAAGCCCTCGCGGGCCTAAGACGGAAAATTCCGGTGTTTTACTCGCCCAATATGAGCTGGGGCATGAACCTGCTCTTTGAAGCCGCCGGCCGTTTCCAGGCTCAGATGGCGGTTTATCAAAAGAAAATCGTGGAGACTCATCACCGCGGCAAGAAAGACGCGCCGAGCGGAACAGCCCTGAGGCTGGCGCGGCTGTTGGGAGGACCCGTTTCCATCGCCTCGCGGCGGGTCGGGCGGGTCATCGGCGAGCATAAACTCATCTTGAACGGCCGCGACGAACATATTGAGTGGACGCATAAAGCCCTTTCCCGGGACGCCTTTGCGCGCGGAGCTCTGGAAGCCGCCGCTTGGCTGGTTCAACGCAAGCCCGGCTTTTACGGTTTCCCGGACTTGCTCAAATGACCCCCGCGCTTCGCCGCATCCTGGATTTCCTGGCCGGCCTTTTCTCGGAAGAGGAAGATCCCAATGAGCCGTGTTTCGACCCGGTCCACCTCGGCGCGACCATCATAGCGGTCCTGTGCGCTCAGGGAGCCCTGTTTTGGCTTCTGTGGACTCTGCTTGTGTATGAAGGCGGCCTCTTCGCCAAAATTCCGGCGATTTTTTCGGTCGTTTTCACTTCCAAGACTTTGGCCGACTACGGCTACGAAGGGACCTACGCCATGGGGGTGTTTGAGGGCTGGTTCGCCAACCTGGCGGCCCTGCTGCTTTGCGCGGCGGCGACGATACTCTTATGGAATCTTTTTCAGCGGAAAAAAAATTAGAGACCAGCCCCCAATTGGAGAAGCTTCCACCCTACTTGTTCGTCGATATCGACCGCAAGAAAAGGGCCGCCATTGACAAAGGCCTGGACGTCATCAACCTGGGCATCGGCGATCCGGATCTGCCGACGCCGGATTTTATCGTCGAGAAAGCGGCGTCCGCGCTGCGAAATCCGGCCCACCACCGCTATCCTTCCGGCAAGGGCGGCATCCAGCTCCGGGAGGCGATCGCGCGCTGGATGCGGGAGCGCTACGCCGTCGCCCTGGACCCCGAAACGGAAATCCTGGCGCTCATCGGCTCCAAAGAAGGGATAGGACACCTTCCTCGCGCGCTGTGCGGTCCCGGAGATTTCGTCCTGACGCCGGACCCGGGTTATCCGCCTTACCGGTCAGGAACCATCCTGGCGGGAGCGGAACCCTTCCCGCTGCGCCTGGCGGAATCTCGCGGCTTTCTGCCTGATTTGGAAGCGATACCGCCTGAGATACTCCTCAAGAGCCGCCTCTTGTTCCTCAATTACCCCAATAATCCCACCGGAGCGGGAGCGCCGCCGGGTTTTTTCGAGGAAGTCGTCGGTTGGGCCGGGCGCCGCGGGATATGGATCGCCCATGACGCCGCCTATGCGGAGATGCGCATGGACGGGCTGCCGCCGGCGAGCTTCCTGCAGGCCGCGGGGAGCAAAGACATTGGTCTTGAGTTTCACTCGCTTTCAAAATCTTTCAACATGACCGGATGGCGCGTCGGCTGGGCGTGCGGAAACGCCCGCGCCCTCAAAGCCCTGGCCCAGGTCAAAGACAACTTTGATTCCGGAGTTTTTGGGGCCGTCCAGGAGGCGGCCATAGAAGCCCTGGGCGGAGGATTGGAGGCCGTCAGGCAAAATATGGCCGTTTATAAAAAACGCCGCGAGAATTTCGCCCAAGGGCTTGAGGCCTGCGGCTGGAAAATCTTCGCGGGCGCCGGCACGTTTTATCTGTGGTGCCAAACGCCGCCTCGCTGCAATTCGATGCACGGCGTGGAAAAGCTGCTCGATGACGCCCAAATCGTGGCCGTTCCCGGCTCGGGATTCGGCCGGTTCGGCGAGGGTTATGTCCGTTTCACGGTCACCGAAAAAGAAGACCGGCTCAAGACGGCTCTGTTGCGCATCGCGCAAATCAAATGGTAGTGTAAATTTAAAGGACCCAAAGGGCCCATGGAAAAAATTACCGTCTCAAAATTGCTGCAAATGAAGCACAAGGGCGAAAAAATAGCCATGCTCACCGCCTATGACTGCCGCACCGCCCGTTTGCTCGAAGAGGCGGAGGTCGAGATCATCCTGATCGCCGCTTCCCTGGGCGCCTCGGTTTTGGGATATGAGAATTCCGTTCGCGTCACGGTGCAGGATATTCTTCACCACGCCCAGGCCGTCGCGCGCGGAGCCTCCAAAGCCCTGGCGGTCGCGGACATGCCGTTTCTAAGCTGCGAGATAGACCGGAAAACCGCCGTCAGAAACGCGGGCCTCCTGATCAAAGAGGGCGGCGCCCAGGCCGTCAAAGTGGAGGGAGGGCTTGCGGCGGCGTCCATCATCAAAGAGTTGGTCAAAGCCGGCATCCCCGTGATGGGCCACGTGGGGCTGACCCCAGGCGCCCTGCGCCGCTTCGGCGCTTACAAGCTCCAAGGCGCCACGGAGGAGGAAGCCGGCAAAATCCTGACCGAGGCAAAAATCCTGGAAGGCTCCGGCGTTTTCGCGATGATCTTGGAATGCATCCCATCGGATCTGGCCAGAGAAATCACCCGGAAAATTTCCGTTCCGACCATCGGAATCGGCGCCGGTCCTCATTGCGACGGGCAGTCCCTTGATATTGACGACCTCTTGGGCTTGGGCGATGAGCCCAAGCCCAAATTCGTCAAACAATACGCGAACCTGCGGCCGCAAATGGCCGCGGCCGTCAGGGCGTTTCGCCATGACGTGCGGGAAGGTCTTTTTCCGGCGCCCGAGCAAGAATACAACGTGAAAAAGGCGGCCGCGTGACCCTGACGGCGACGCTTTTTCTCTTCGTCCTGATTTTGGCCCTGATCCTCCTGGCCGGGGGATACTACGGCTCGCAGATGATTCTGCATTCTCCCGACCGCGATCCCATTGAATTCTGGCCCGACCAGTTCCAACTGACCTACGAGTCGGTCGTCTTTCGGACCTCGGACGGAGTGCAGTTGAAGGGTTGGTTCATCCCTTCCTCCAACGGCGGCTCCAAGACCATCCTGCTATGCCACGGTTGGGGCGCCAACAAAGGCAAGCTTCTGGCCTCCACCGAATTTCTCAACCGGAAGGGTGATTTCAATCTTTTTTACTTCGATTTCCGGACCCACGGCCAGAGCGGCGGCAGCCGCGCCAGCTTGGGGCTGCTGGAGGCGAGGGATTTCGACGCCGCGACGCAATTTCTAAAGGACCACAAACCCGAGTTCGCTTCCCGGCTGGGGACGTACGGCCTGTCTCTGGGAGGCGCGGTGGCGCTTCTGGGCGCCGCCCGGCATCCTGAATACAAGGCGGTCTGCGTGGAGAGCACGTTCTGCTCCTACAACCAGGTGGTGCTGCGCTACGCCTCGCTGTTTTTTCATTGCCCTCGCCCGCTTGGGTTGGCCTCTCTGGGCTTCATTCGGCTGCGGTTGGGCGAAGATCCGGAGCCTTACAGCGCCATTTACCACGCGCGCAAGCTCGCGCCGCGCCCCATTCTCATCATCCATGGCGACAACGATCCGCGCATGCCCCTGCAGGAAGCGCACGCTCTGTACGCGGAGTGCGGAGAGCCCAAAGAGCTATGGATTGTTCCCGGAGCCGACCACGGCAAATGCCGGGAGGCGTCGCCGGAAGAGTACGAGCGCCGTTTGCTGGCGTTTTTCGAAAAAAATATTTAAAGTCGGCGGGCAGCCTGCGCGGCGGCTTGAGCCAACCACCGTTTGGCGTGACGGGTCGCCTCTCCGGGGCCTCCGGCCAAATCCGACAGGGAAAGGGCGATCTCAATCCCTTCGCGCCTAAGCCGGGAACGCGCCGCGGGATCGATGCCGCCGCAAATCAAGATGACCTGTTTTTTCAGCCTCTTGGCCATCCGGGCCAAGAATACCGGGCCCTTCCCAAAAAAGCTTTGCAGGTCCAAACGGCCTTCGCCGGACACGACGACGTCGGCCCGCCGGATGCGCCGTTCCGCCCGCAGCATTTTTAGAACCAGCTCCGCTCCCGGCCGAAGCTCGGCCCCCAGAAAACCGGCCAGTCCCGCGCCAAGGCCGCCCGCGGCGCCCGCTCCGGCGACGCCGGCGACCCGCACGCCCAGGTCGCGGGCGATGACGGCCGCGTAGTTGGATAAAGATTTTTCCAGGCGGGAGACCATCGCCGGCGTGGCCCCTTTCTGCGGGCCGTAAACCGCGGCGGAGCCCTTCGGCCCCAACAGCGGATTTTCCACGTCCGTGACGCCGAGCAATTTCGCCCCCTTTAAGCCGGAATGCAGCCCCGCCGCATCGATCCTGAAGAGGCGAAGCAGCGGCGAGGCCCCCAAGGGCAACTCTTTGCCGTTTCTGTCCAGGAGCCGGGCGCCCAGAGCTTGAGCCATGCCCGCGCCGCCGTCGTTGGAGGCGCTGCCTCCCAGCCCCACCAGAATGAGCCGCGCCCCGCTTGAAATCGCCGCCGCGATGAGTTCTCCGGTGCCGTAAGAGGTCGCTATCATCGGATCGCGGCTGCGCTCCGGCACCAATTTCAGCCCCGAGGCCAGCGCCATTTCGACCACTGCGGTCCTGCCGTCTCCGAGAATCGCGAAAGAGGATCGAATCTTCCTCCCCATCGGCCCCGTGACCGTCTTTGCGATCGCGCGCCCCCCGCAGCCTTGGAGCAGGACTTCCATGAGCCCGTCGCCGCCGTCGGCGATGGGCAAACGCTCAAGACGGCTGCGCGGAATCCCGCGCTTAAATCCCCGGGCCAAAGCCTCGGCCGCCTCGCCCGCGCTCAGGCAGGACTTGAAGGCGTTGGGAGCGATCAAGATGCGCGGCGGCCCCCTCCGCAGTGCTCGACACGCCGCTCTGCGGCTCCAATCGTCCCTTGCCTCCGGCAAGGGGGCGGGGACCCGGTGGCGCCGGTGGCGCGGCGGCTTCATCGCATGGCCTCGTCCGTCCGGACGCTCAACATATCCCGATTTCTCCGGAGATTATTGGAAGCCGCCTCAAACGCCGGCTCGCGCCGGGCGGCTTCCTCAAGGGGCGCCAGCGCTTGGCCGGGCCGCCCCAAGAGCATGGCCGTGGTTCCCAAATAAAAAGGCAGCCGGATCAACGGAGCGCCTTCTCGCTGCAGCCGCGCCAGATCCTCCAGGGCCTGCGCAAGCTTGCCCCGGTCTATCTCGGCCATAATCCCGCGCAAACGCTCGTAAGCCGGGCGAAATCCCGGGGGTTCGCGAAGGGCGAATATTCTTTGAGCCTCCTCGGAGTCCGAAAACACCAATTGAAAACGGCCGCCATCTTGCGCCTGCTCCTGCAGCCGCTCGACGTCCCGGCGCCGCTCCCGGCGCCGGACCGAAGCCACGTTGATCGGCTGGTGATAATCGTCGAACCACAGATACCCGACCCCTTGCGCCAAGAGCCCGAAGTACCAGGCGTCCGGGTCGTCGAAAGAGCTGTAGCGCAAAGCCTTGCGCCCGCTGTAAAGATAAATGAAGTCCTTATAAGCGCCCATAAAAATCGCGTCGCCGGGCGTTTGCTCGCGAACCCAGGCCAGAGTCCTTTCAGGCGGCGCATTCTCGTTTAAACGCCGGCGGCGCGCCGCCCGGACGACGCCTGCGTCCGCGATTAAAAACCAACCGATCAAGACGGCGGCGGCTCCGCCAAGGAGATATTTTGACCGCGGCATTCGACCCGCGATGGAGCGGGCGCCTTGCAGGCAGAAAACAAACAAGAAAGGAAGAATGGGATAGACGTAGCGCACATCCCGGTTGACCCAAAAAAGATGCAGGCATAAGTACAGCGCGACATATAAGCGCAGAAGCTTTCCCACGGGGTTTTTCCAGCCCTGCCGCTCCAAAAAACCAACAAAAACGGGGACTGCCGCAAGCGTCGTTAGGAGAAGGACGCGGAAATCCGCCGGCGGCTCCCCCGGCCAGCCCCAGAAACCTTCGACAAAAAGGAGGGAAGGATAGTGGCTTAGTTGATCCCAGAATAAACGCCCCAGCATCGAGACCGCGCCGAGCCCCTCCCCCGAAACGGAAGGAAGTTCCAAGAAATATCCCGCCGGATTATTCGCCGTCCACCAATTGCGCAGGAAAGGCAAAAGCCACAGGGGAAAAGCTCCGGCCGCGAATGCCGCCGCGTCTCTGACGCCACCGGGCCCCCACAGCACCCCACGCCCCTCTGGGGCTTCTGGGTCCCTGGGCACGTCACACCCCTCCGGGGTTTCCATCGTCCCTGAGCTCCGCGAAGGGGCTGCCCCTGGGGCTGCGGAGGGGGCCGCCGCCCGCCGCATGCGCCCCGCGGCGGCTTTTCCCTGCGCCGGGACGAACAACAAATACGCGCTCACCGCCGCTATCCACACGGCGCCTTGGGGTCGAATCCAAGCCGAAAAGGCGCAAAGCAGCCCGAGCGTAAACGCCGGCCGCATTTTTTCAGGGCGCGATTCGGGCGACCAACTTTGAAACTTTTTCAAAATGAGGAGGCTGAAGAGCAGAAAGGCGGGCTCAGACATAACCGACCCGGATTGTTCGGCGGTCGAAGGATGAAACGCCCATAAGGCCGTCAATAGCGTCCTCTGCCCGGCGCTGAAAAATTCGCCGAAAAGATTCCATAACAGCAGCAGGCTGGCCAGCAAAAAAAGGAGCGAAGCGGCCTTGGCGGCCTGCATGGAGCCCGCCGCCGCCGCTGGCAGCAGAAGCAACGGATAGCCGGGAAGCTGGTGGGTTAAGGGAATTTCGCGGGGATGAGCCAAATCCACGTAGGCGCCGGAGCAAAGGCTTCGCGCAGCCAGCCAATGTCTGGCGTCATCGTTGAAGCGGCCCACGTAATAGTGATCGAGCGACAAAAAGTAAAGCAAGCCGGCGGCGCAGAAAAGAATCGGCAGGGGGGATTGGCGGCTGGCCCGAAAAACGCAGTTGCGGCTTTTCTCTTGTCCAAACATCACAAATAATATTATGCAACCGCGTTTGCACCCTGCGCAGAGCTACGGGTACTAGCCGGGAGGCCAGTGGCCTCCAGCGTGCTTGCGCCTGCGGCGCCGGAGCGGGCGCCTCGTTACGCGCCGCTGGCGCTTCCATCGTCCCTTCGCTCCGCGAAGGGGCTGGCACACCAGGTGCGCCGAGCTCTGCGAGGCGCCGGACAACCCCGTCTCGGCTGCGCAGCGACGGCCGGAGTATGCGCCACTGGCGCGCCAGGTGCCGAGAGCACTGCGAACGGCCCTGCGGGCGAATTCCCCAACTGGGGAATTCGGGCTAGCCATCGACGCAGCGCGATTCTATCAAGTTTGAACCCTCCGTTCAATCATGTTATAATTCCCGCAACTTGAGAAAATTCGTCTTTTGGATTTTTGTCGCCTTGGCAACGGCATTTATGGTCGTTCCGTCTTTAACCGTCATTGACCACCTTGAAAAATACCGTCAGGCCATCAAATTCTTCAAGGCCCAAGGATCGGTTATTGAGGGCCGCCGCTCCGGCGCGGCCGTGAAGCAGCCGTCGCAGGCGCATTTCGTCACCTTTTCTCTCAAGGCGCCGGAAGCGCGGAGCGTGGAGCTGGCCGGGGACTTCAATTTGTGGCAGCCGCAAAAATTCCTCCTAAAGCGCGGCAAGCCCAAGGGACAGTGGGAGCTGACCGTGCCCCTCGCCGCCGGCCAATATCTGTACCTCTTTAAAGTGGACGGGCAATGGAAGCTGGACCCCGCCAACGCGCGGACCCGCCGTTACGGCGACACGGTTTCATCGGTTCTTTCGGTTCCATGAGATTGATCCATCCGAAAACCGCAGTTTCAATCTCTCCCCCGCGTGAAAGCACTGTGCGAAACTGTGCAACTGCGGTTGCGCCTGCGGCGCCGGACAACCCCGTCGCTGTTTTTCAGCGACGGCCCGGCGGGCGAATTCCCAACTGGGGAATTCGGGTTAGGATCAAAAGCGCTTGGCTGTTGACGGCGTGCCTGTTGGCCGCGGCGTCCGCGCCGGCCGTCGCGGCGCTATGGCCGCTGGCGTCGGTGGAAGACGAAAAGGCCGAGAGCCTGTGCCTCCTGTGGATTCCGCGCGAAGACTCTTTCGACGCCGCCCCTCTCGCCGAGCTCCTCAAGGAAAATCCAGACTTGAGGCTGAGCGTCGCTTTGTCGGCGGAAGCCGCGGCGGCGCTCTCCACCTCGACGCTCCCGCCGGGCCAACTCGAGATCGCCATGCGTTTGAAAGGGGACCCGG
>MGUX01000110.1:11840-12040 GCA_001800185.1 Elusimicrobia bacterium RIFCSPLOWO2_12_FULL_59_9 | reverse complement strand
GCAACTCGATGATCAGTTGTTTATCAAGGGCGTGGGCGATCTTCTGCAAGGTAAGCAGGGTCACGTTGGGATGCTTAAACGTCTCGATATCTGAGACGACCTGCTGGGTTGTGTGAAGTCTCTTGGCAAGTTGGGCTTGGCTTAAATTCCGTTCCTTGCGCAACTGCGCGATGCGGAGGGCCAATCTCGCCCGCACATCT
>MGUX01000110.1:7749-11754 GCA_001800185.1 Elusimicrobia bacterium RIFCSPLOWO2_12_FULL_59_9 | reverse complement strand
TTGCCTTTTGGCATTTTGGGTCCGGACAAGGCTTTGACTTCGCCGCGGCTCGGCGGTGTCCTGGCCCGCTCGCGTGAGTCTTTATTCCACATTTGAACTTCTCTTACGCCGTTTTATTGAACCGGCGCTCAAAGTCGCCCACGACCGCCAGGATTTCGGCGAAGTCCGGCGTCTCGCCGAAGAACATCGCCTCGCGCATCGCCTCGTAATCCTGATTCCATGCGGCGCGCTGATCCTCGGATGGCAGTAGGCGAAGCGAGCCCGGCCGAAGGGACTGTTGGGCTTCCTTTTTCTTCGCAAAGAAAATCGCGCGATGAGCGGCCACGCGGGAGAAGAGCGCGGCGTCGGAGAGCGCTTTGTCGCCGATGCCGGCGCCGATGAGCCGCCAAAGATCGTAGTAGTGACGCGCCAGACGAGCTTTTGGCCCTTTCGCGCCGGCCCGATAGGTCTCCTCATGGAGAAGCATGGCCTTCTCCCAAAATGTTCGTTCGGCGGCGAGGGTGCGGAGCTTGAAAGCGCTGTCTTTGACCTCACCCGGCAAGGCCTCCGCCAGATAGGGTCGAATCTCCGGGGTGGCGGAAGGCTCCGTATCGGAGCGCGCGCCCAGTTCGATCTTGACGGCCGGCCGGAGGTAGGCGCCGGAGGAAAACACGGCGGGATATTGGAAGAGAAGCGTCTGTCCGTCGGGATCGTCCGCGTCAGGCTTAAGCGTCCACGAAAGCCCCGCAGGCAGCTTGTCGCGAAAGTGTTTATGGAGGGCCGGATCAAGACGCTTGGCAATGAGGGTCTGACAGGCGGACTTGAGCCCTTCAAGCCGCTTGTCTCGCTGGTTGCCGCTCGGCGCCGTTTCCGGCGCTTGAGCGCCTCCAAATCCGAGGAAGTCCCGGTCGATGACCACGTCGATGTCCTCGGAGAATCGCTCGATGAGCTTCCATGCTTTCGAGAGCGAAGTTCCTCCCTTGAAGGTTAGACGGGGGCCGAACTCGGCCAATGTGAACAGTTCGCGCAGCACCCAACAGACCCAAAAATCCTTCTCAATGCTCGGCGCTTCTAGGCCAAGCTTGTTTCCCGCCTGTTCGCAGAGCCGGCGCCGCTGCGCGGGCGCAAGCGCGACGAAAGTTTTCATTCGGCGATCCGCTTCATCACCTTGCCGATCCACGCGGGGGCGTAGCGAACATCACTGAGCAGGTCATGCTTATCGCGTCGTGAGAGGCGGCGCCGGAGAATGGCCACGACCTTGTCATCCACATTTTGGCGGCCGAGCCAGCTTAGCGCTTGGATGGTGGTTCCGCTGACGCGACCCGCCGTGGCCATTCGGCGAAGGGTGGTTTTTTTGAGGAGGATAACGCGTTGGCCCAGCCTTATCGTGCGAGACCGGCCATCCGTCAGAAAGACCGTCTTGACGGGAACCTGATCCGAGAGTCCCAATATATTAGCGGCATGCGCCCCGGAAGGTTGGAGGCGGAGCGCATCCCGGCCGATGAGAGCCTTGACGATATCATCCGTTGACGGGGTCAGCAAACCCATGCGTGGGTGACGGCGGGGGTAATCATACAGGCCCCGCGCGAATGCGCGGATAATGCCGGCTCGGGCGTTGCGAGATAGAGCCTGGCCTACGGCAGCGCGGTTGCCGAGATCCAAGAAGTCCGCCGGAGTAAAGACCCAGCCCCGCCCCTTTTTGGTTATTCGAGAAAGAATCTTACTCTCAATCGATCCGGCATGTTTTCCCATATTTTTGTCACAAAACTATACCTGTATTTGTGACTAAAATCAAGGGGAGGATTGGCTGCCGGAAAAACCAGCGTCCGATTCCTCCTGGTAAGGTCCGGCTTGCGATTCGCGCAATTTATATGACGATCCCTGGAGTGTAATACTTCCTTCGGGCGAGCGGGTGGAACGGCGTCATGCGACCGGATTGGGATTGTAGTTTTGACTGGCGCGGGGACTTGTATCCCAATGGGCCAGTGTTTGCCACTGAGGAAAGATTTTCGCCGGAGGGTCGGGATCGGGGGTGGGGCTGGGGCGAGGGGTCCTTTGATTTTTTGCTTGATTGCGGCGCTCGTCATAAACTATCCTGAATTTATACAATAGGTTCATCGGCTCGGCTATGGCGGACCGGCCATGACCAGCTAGGACCCGGTGGTCAATTATCAAGGATCCCGCGGCCTACATTTTTTCGAGTCCGGGCGCGCCATTGACAGTAGCAGGAATGTTGCATCCGCGGAAGGTTAAGAAGGGAAATGTCAATCCAGCGAGGTGACCTGAAATGAGCATAGCCGGCAGCATGGAAATGGTGGGGTTGGACCCCGACACGCGCAAGATGGTGCTTGACACGATCCGCGAGTACGGCAAGCGCAAGCTGTCCCATGAGCGTCTCATCGAGTTTGATAAGGAAAATAAATACCCCGCGGACATCATGAAGGAGCTCTACGACCCCAATCAAGTGGCCATCAACCTCGTGATGATCCCGGAGAAGTACGGCGGCCTCGGCGGCAACTCCTTCGATATCTACCGCATCTCAGAGCTCTTGGCCGGCATCGACCTCGGCATCGCCACGTCGGTCTTCGCCACCTTTCTGGGCATGGACCCCCTCCACGTCGGCGCCACGGAGGCGCAGAAGGAGAAGTGGATCACGAAAATCGCCTCCTCAGGCTGCTTGGTGGCCTACGGCGCCACCGAGGCGGCCGCGGGATCGGACCTGCTGCATCTCGCGACCAGGGCCGAGCGCGTCATGCAGGGCGACGAGATCGTCGGCTATAAGATCAACGGCGGCAAGATGTGGATCACCAACGGCGGGGTGGCCGACATCTTTTTAATCCTGGCGCGCGCGCCCAAGGGGGTCTCCTGGTTCATCGTTGAAAAAGGAACCAAGGGCTTCGTCTCGGATAAACACGAAGACAAGCACGGCATCCGCTTGAGCGACACCGCGCCGCTGTCCTTCCACGACGTGTACGTGCCCGCGGAGAACCTCGTCGGCGAGGTTGAGGGCAAGGGGCTGCGCCAGGCACAAGCCGTCTTCGGCTACACCCGGCTCATGGTGGCGGCGATGGCGCTCGGCACCGGCTGGAAGGCCCTGGAGCACGCCATCCGATACAGCCAGATCCGCCTGGTCGGCGGCCAGCCGTTGTCGACCAAACAGGGATATACGCACAAGCTCATCGTCCCGTTCGCCGCGCGTCTGGAAGCCTGCCGCGCCTACGTCGAGGAGGTGGCCCGGCGCATCGACGGCGGCGAAGAGGGGCTGCAGACCGAGGGAGCCATCGCCAAACTATTGGCCTCCGAGACGGCGAACAAGGCCGCCGACAACGCGATCCAGGCCTTCGGAGGGAACGGCTACGTGCGCGAGTTTCCCGTGGAGAAGCTCAAGCGCGACATCAAGATCACCTGCATCTACGAGGGCACCAGCGAGATCCTCGAGCTGACGACTTTCCGCGCCCGCTGGCAGGAAAACATCAACGCCGAAGGACGCACCTACGACAAAATCGCCGATGAGATGGATGCCCTGCACTCCAATGCGCCCGACGTCGGAGCGGGCGCGGCCTCCGCGGGCTTGCGCGCGCTCTCGCGGGTGCTGCAAGCGTGCTTTGACCAGAAGCTAACCCATAACCAGATCGTGATGATGAAGCTGGGGGAATTAATGGCCTACGCGGAGACCGCCGCGGCATTCTGCCGGGAGTCGGCCAAGGCGACGCTCTCCGAAGCCGTCATCTTCGACCATGAAACCTGGCGCGCGATGAGCCGGATTCACGCTCGCCAGGCCGCCGCCTGGATCGCCAGCGAGGGGCTGAGTTTGGTCGCCGGCGCCTCCGATAACGACGCCGCCGGTTTAGTCGATGGGGTCAACGTCAAGGCCGTGGCCAAGACGCAGAAGGGCGCCGTCGCCGACATGGATTTAGCGGCCAAAAAACTCGTCGAGGTCTTCAAGGCCGAGCCTATCGGCTAACCCGAATTCCCCAGTTGGGGAATTCCCTGCGCAGTGCGCAGGACGGGCTTCGCCCTGGGTAA
>MGUX01000110.1:0-7692 GCA_001800185.1 Elusimicrobia bacterium RIFCSPLOWO2_12_FULL_59_9 | reverse complement strand
CATTGTGGGCGGCGCCGTGAGACAGCAATTCTGTCTCAATTGCAGAATTCAGGCTAAGAAGCCCTTAACCCGAATTCCCCAATCCGGGAGAAATACCGTCGGAGGAAGATGCCTCCGCTGCAGCCCTATTTAGGCCTCCAGGAACCCATCTCGAGCCTGAGCCATCTCACGGCAGCCGTCATCGCTTTGGCGGCGGCCTTCTTCCTGTGCAGAAAAGGCCGCAACGTCCTGCGCACCGGCGCTCTCCTCATCTTCAGCGCCTCGCTCCTGTTCCTATTCTCGATGAGCGGGGTTTATCATGCCCTCGAACCCGGGCGCTGGCGGATGCTGTTCCGGCGGCTCGATTATGCCGCCATTTGGATCGTCATCGCCGGTTCGGCCACGCCGGTGCATTTGCTCCTCTTCAAAGGGCTTTGGCGCTGGGGGCTCACCGCCCTGTTTTGGGGCTGCGCCATCGCATGCCTGGCGCTCATCGACATCTTCTTCTCGCGCCTGCCCCAATGGGCGATCGTCCTGTCGTACTGCGCGCTTGGCTGGCTCGGCATCGTCTCCTTCATCCGGGTCACCGCCCTCTACGGTTGGAGGAAGACGGGGCTTCTGTTTTTGGGCGGCATCGCCTACTCGGCCGGCGCGGTCATCGACTATCTCGACTCGCCCGTCCTCATCCAGGGGGTCTTCGGCCCGCACGAACTGTTCCACTTTCTGGTGATTGTCGGAGCGCTCCTGCACTGGTGGTTCATTTACTACTGGGCCGGCCGCCCGGAAATCGCGCCGGTCGCGCCTTCACAAGAAAAGGGAACAGACTTGGCTTGACACAACTTGCAAAGCGGAAGATTCGCCGCGCGCTGCGCGGTGAATTGACCGGCGGGCGCGATGATCTCTCGAATCCTCATTCCGGGGTTTGGGTTGATTGGAAGCGGAGGGACGGGATCGGAGGCGGCGCCGGAATTTTGACAGCGCAGTCAATTTATGGTCTGATGGCAGGCATGAGCGCGCGAATGATCGCCCGAGAGGAGGTCGTGACGACCCCGGAGGTCTGCGACTTGCTGAAGATAACCCGCCAAACCCTTTACGCGTGGATGCAGCGCGGCCGGATCAAGCCGTGGATGAAGGCCGGCGGCGCGTCCTGGCTGTTTGTCCGGAGCGAAGTGATGAAGGCCAAGGACTTAAAGTACCAGAGGGCTTGAAATGGCGCGAGGCAAGAGCGCGGTTCTCAAGGACATTGAACAGCCGCCTAATCCAGCATGCAAACCAGGAGGCATCCTATGGCCTTGGAATTGAGCAGTCTGCGCAAAGGGGTCGACTCCTTGCAGCGCGCCCTCAAGGTCGCTTCCGCAGAGATCAGGGGCCGGGCCCAAACGGACAGCGAAGAGGTCATCCGCGCCGGAGTCATCAAGACCTTCGAGTTTACCTACGAGCTGTGCTGGAAATTCATGAAACGCTGGCTGGAGAAGAATGCCGGCGGGCCGGATTTGGACGGCGTCACCAGGAAGGAGCTCTTCCGCATGGCGGCGGAAAACCGCCTCATTTCCAACGTGGAGCGCTGGTTCGCCTATCACGCCGCGCGCAATGAAACCGCCCACACCTACGATCCCGCCAAGGCGGAGGAGATCTACGGCGCGGCAAAACTTTTTGCGCCGGATGCCGAAGCGTTCCTGCGGGAGTTGGAAAAGCGCAATGATTAAGGTCTCCCCGGCGCAGATGCGGGTCGTCAGAGAAATTCTCTCGCGGCGCGCGCCCGGCGTGGAAGTGAGGGCATTCGGCTCGCGGGTGGACGGCGCTCCCAAAGAGCACTCCGACCTCGACCTAGCCGTGGTGGCGCCCGCAAAGCTCGGCATCGCGGCGCTCGAAGAGCTGCGGGAGGCCTTCGCGCAGTCTGATCTGCCGTTTCGCATCGATGTGCTGGACTGGAACGCGATTTCCGACGAATTCAAGAAAGTGATCGAAGGCAAATACGAAGTCGTACAACGCGCCGAGGAGGACAATGGAGGGAGGGGCGGCGCATGAGCCGACGCCGCAACTATTAAGGAAGTTAATTGCTAATATGATTTTAATGCGCAGGGTATTGACAAAACCGCCCCGGTCTGTTAGGGTTATTGGTACGCAGAGGTTACACCAAAACGCCGAGGACTCTCCCGTATAGCGGAGGGAGGAATCGGCGTTTATTATTATGGCGATAAAAATTCCGCCCGCGTTGATGAAACTCCCGGGGCATCTCAAGGCCCTGGCCGGCAAAGCGGGCTTAGATCCCGTACTCCAGTTTTTCTTCGGCAGTCCGGATCTGCTGGGCGTCGACATCGGCAGCCAATCCATCAAGGTCGTTTGGCTCAAGCAAAAAGGGGATAAATACCGCCTGCTGCAATGGGCGGTGCTGCCTCTGGAGCTCGAAGCCGACACGCCCGCCGAGGAGCGCATCGCGCAGTCCGTTAAAGTCCTGAAAACCTTTCTGGGCGTCAAAAAGGTCACGCTTAAAAGCGCCGCCACCTCCGTCTCCGGGAACTCGGTGATCGTGCGCTACGTCAAATTCGCGCCTCTCTCGCGCGAGGAGTTGGCGCAGATTCTTCCGACCGAAGCCGAGCCTTTCATTCCCTTCGATATCAACGAGGTGGCACTAAGCTTCTACATTCTCGGCGAAGTGGAAGAAGAGGGCCAGCCTAAAATGGAGACCGTTCTGGTCGCCGTCAAAAACGATTTGCTGGACGACCGGCTTGATATTCTCCAGAAGGCGGGCTTGAGGCCGGGCGTGGTGGACGTGGACGCCTTCACGCTTGAGAACATCCCCCGTCCCCCCTCCCCCCAGGAGGGCGGCGCGGCCACGCTGCACCTCAACATCGGCAACCAGGTCACCAACTTGTCCATCACCGAGGGAAAACTGACCCGCGTCGTCCGCGACGTCTTCATCGGCGGAATCAATTTCACCAAAGCCATCGCCAAAGCGCTGCAGTGCGACGCGGCCAAAGCCGAGGACCTCAAAAGAAGCTGCGGCATCATGGTCAGTTCCCAGGACAAGGCCAAGGCCTTGGAGGAGGGCAACCGGGAAGCGCTCGCCGTCTCTCAAGCCCTGACGGAGGTCGCGCGGGATCTGGTCTCGGAAGTGCAGCGCTCCGTGGACTTTTACCTCTCCCAGGGATCGGACCGCGCCATACAAAACATCGTCTTGTCGGGCGGCAGCGCCAGCTTGAAAAACATCGCCCAATACCTGGATTCCGACCTCAAGGTGCCAGTGGAAGTCCTAAACCCCTTGGCCTTCGTCGAAGGCCAGGGGCAGCAAGTGCCGGAGGAATACAGGCCCAGCTTGGCGGTGGCCACGGGCCTCGCGCTCAGGAAAAAGAAGGACTGGCTGACATGATCAAGATCAACCTGGCGCCGCAAGCCCTCCTCGACGTGGAGGACAAAAATCAAAAAATCGTCCAAGCGACCACCTTGGCGGGCTTCCTGCTTTTGGTCATCGCCAGCGTCTCTTTCAACCATTGGAGAACAGCTCACCAGTTGGACGCGGAATTGGCGCAAAACGAGGCCGCCCTCGAAAAAGTCAAACTAATCGTCGGGCAGGTCAACGACCTTGAGGGAAAAATCGGCGCCATCCAAGCCCGGCTCAACATCATCAACAACCTTCTTCTCAGCCGCCTGAAGTATCCCCGCTTTCTCAGCGAATTTTCGCAGATGCTGACCGCCGGTGTCTGGATCGAGTCGATGGCCACCACCGAGCAGACCAACAGCATGACCGTGCAAATGCGCTGCGCGGCCGTCAGCCACGAATCCATCGCCGACTGGCTCAGGGAGCTTGAGAACTCCCAGAAGTTCGCCACGATCGATTTGGGAATGATCGTGACCAAGGGAAACGAAGGGCTGCGGCTGTACGAATTCCCGCTCACCGCGGTCTACCAGGAATCCAAACAATGAAATCCTTGACCAAAGACCAGCAGCAAATGCTCGCCCTGGCCGTCCTGGTTTTGGGCGGCTTCGGCTATGTCTTTATCAACCAGTTTTGGATTCCGGTATCCCGGCGCATCAAGGAAACCTCGGAGAAAATTGAGAACGTGAAGCGGGAGCTCCTCAAAGCGCAGGGCCGCGCCGGGCAGTTGGCCCGGCTTCAGGAGAGCATGGAGGCCTTGAACGAAAAGACGCTGGAAGCCGAAAGGCGGCTACCGCGCTCCCGGGAGTTGCCGGCGCTGCTTGACACCATCAGCGAGCTCGCCCAGCAAAACGGCGTCACGATCATGTCCGTCAACCCTCAGGGAGAGCAGAAAAGCCAATACTTCACCAACATGCCCTACCAAATGACCATCACGGGGGGTTATCACGGCATCGCCAAGTTTCTCACCGCTTTGGCGGTGTCGGAGAGAATTTTTAACCATCAGAATTTGAAATTGGCCGCCAAATCGAGCAAGGAAAGCGAGGCGGAGGTGCAGGCGGATTTTGCGTTGATCTCTTATAAATATAATAACTGAACCTACAAGCCCCAAGATGAAACGACTCTTTTTTCCGCTCTTTTTGGCATGGCTGCTGCGCCCCGGAGGTTTTTGCGGCGCCGCCGCCGCGGAGGAATTGCTGCTGGCCGTCTCCACGGCGCCTTTAAAGATCGCGGATATTTATAAAGCCGATAAAATGAGAGACCCCTTCGCTCCTTTGGTGGGCGCCGCCGGCACAGGGGCCGTCGGCATCAGCGCCGCCCCCACTCCCACGCCTGAGGCGGCCGCGGAGGGCTTCAATATCCATAATTTGATTTTGAAGGGCATTCTGCAGGGCTCCGGCGGCAAATACGCTCTCTTCCTGGATCCCAACCTCGGCGTCTCTTACATGCTGAAAAGCTCCAAACTTTATGACTGGAAATCCAATCCGGTCAAGGGCATTTTGGGGAAGATCGAAGGCAAAACGGTGCTTTTGATGACGCCGGACAAGGACATCCAATGGTTTAAATTAGGCCCCGACACGAAGGAGGACGCCTCATGATAAAACGATTTTTATTCAAGCTGATGGCGGTAATCATTTCCGCCGCCCTGGGCGCCCCTTCTTGCGCAGCGCTGCCGATGCTGGAGGCCGCCACGGTCACCTTGGACCGCATCGACGTTCAGCCGGACCAAATCGATTTGATCACATCGGGTCCCGTCAAGTATCATTCCTTCGTGACCTCCTCTCCGCCCCGCCTAATTATCGAGTTGTTAAATACGGAATTTCGCGCGGCCGACAGGTTCTATAAAGGAAAGGGACGCTGGCTCAAGCAGGTCCGCTCGGGCCAGTATTCCCGAGACCCGGACTTCGTCTCCCGCATCGTCTTGGACCTGACCGAAATGGCCAAATACGAGATCAGCTCCAAACTTAACCGGATGATCATCACCTTGGCCGGCGCGGAAATGCCGGCCGCTCAGGCGGCCCCCGCGCAAGCCAAAGCGGAGCCTCCGGCCAAAACGGAGACGAAGGAACCGCAGGCTCAAGCTCCGCCCAAGACGGGCGCCGCCGAGGCCAAAGCCCCCACTCAACCCATCCTCCTGGCCCAGCAATTTGAAACCCAAGAAATACCCGACGCTCCCGACCTTGAAATCGAGATGGATCAGAAGGAGGAAAAGCAGCCCGAACCGGCGCAGGTTCGCTCCCAGACCCGCCGCGGCGACGTCCTTTCCAATCTGCCCAGGGACCGCATCAACCTGTCTTTCGACAAGACCAGCATCGCCGACGTTTTCAAACTCTTTGAGGATAAGCTGGGAATCAACATCGTTCTTGCGCAGGACGTCGCCGGCAGCGTATCGATCAATCTAAGAAACGTCCCCTTCGACGAAGCCTTCAATACGGTCATGGATATGTACGGCCTGGTGGCGCAGCAGATGGGAACCCATGTCCTTCGCATTATGACCCCCGCCACCCTTGCCAAAGTCCGGCAAAGCGCGCAAAAAACCACCAAAGTCTACATGATGAATTACAGCAAGGCCGACGAGATCGCGGAGCAAATCAAAGCCGTGGCGGGCGCCAGCGGCCGCCAGGCCCAGGTGACTGTCGACAAAACCACCAACGCCATTGTCGTCACCGACACCGCGGAAGGCCACGCCGAGGCGGTGCGGCTGATCTCGCGCCTGGACCGCCGCCCTCAACAGGTGCTCATCGAAGCCAAACTGATGGAGTTAAGCCAAAACCGCAGCTTGGACATGGGCATCAAATGGGATTACCGCAGCACGGAGCAAAACAATTTCCTGGGCAGCCCCGGGACCAGCATGATCGGCCAGTCCCTTTCCAACTTCGCCCTGCCGGCCGGCGGCTATGCCATTGGCACGACTCCCCAGGTGACGGGAGGCGGCACCAGCGTCAACCTTCCGGCCAACGCCGTTTTCGGGCAATTCACTTTCGGGCGGCTCACGGATCGCGCCTATTTTACGGCCACCCTGCAGGCGGCCGCGGCCAAAGGACGGGTCAAGATTCTTTCCGACCCTAGAATCGCCACGCTCAACAACAAGCCGGCCGTCATCGACATCGTGACCAAAATCCCCTTCGTCACCTCCAACGCCACCCTTAATACCGTGGAGACGAAGGTGGAATACACCGAGGTGGGCATCCGGCTGTCGGTGACGCCCAGCATCAACGCGGACGGACGGGTCACTTTGGAGCTTCACCCTGAAGTCAGCCAGCCGTCCAACACCATTGCCGGCGTCAACAACGCTCCGGCCGTGGACAAGCGCAGCGCGCAGACCACCGTCCTGGTCAAGGACAACGACACCGTCGTCATCGGCGGCCTCGTGCACGATACCGTGATCAATCAGGTCTCGCGCGTTCCGCTCCTGGGAGATATCCCCATCGTCGGATGGCTTTTTCGCAACAAAAGCGTAAAGCGCGAGCGGCAGGAGCTGATAATCTTCGTGACGCCCAGAATCATGCGGGACTGAGGCGGCGCCTGAACATAAGCCGGACTTGACAAAGATGATGACCGCTGTTATACTACCTCTGCGCCGAGTACCGACATCCCGCCTTGCGGCGGGGTGCGACACGTTATGAAGCACGCAAAGGAATTCTTTGCCGGCGCCTTAAGAGTTTGGAAAGCCGCGGGGACACGCTTCCTGGGGCTTTTTGTATTGCTGCTCCTCTTCCCCCCGGCGGCCAAGGCCAATTTCGATTTCATCTCTCTCGTTTCCAACAACGACGCGAGCCTGTTCACGGCGAGCTGGGAAGGGGTTTCGGACGACACGGGCACTCCGGCCGGCCGGTATTTCCTGCTGACTAAATTCGGCCTGGACGTCAACCCGCTCAACGGCGGAACCACCTCCTACACGCATAACGGCACCACCGGCCTGAGCGTGACCATCAGCACCGGCCCAGGCTCCTTCTGCGCGGTCATCGTCGCTTCGAGCACGACCGGAGGCATCTTCGACACCTCCAACATCCTCTGCCACTCCTTCCTGCACAACGTCGCCGGAGGCAATTTCAACGCCATCAACCGCACCGACGGCAACAACACGCAGCTCGGTTTCAACCAGCTTTGGAACTTCAAATACTTCCTGGACGCGGACGCGGAAGTGACGATGAGAATCCACCCCCCCGGCACCCAGTTCGCCAAGGACGGCAACGGTTTCCGCTTTCCAACGGGCGCTTATTCGACCACCACGATCGTCGTCGACCACACCCCCCGCTCCGGCGAGACCCTGACCGGATTTTCCAACCAGGAAACCTGGTACAGCCGGGACTCCTCCGGGACGGTGGTGCCAAACG
>MGUX01000109.1 GCA_001800185.1 Elusimicrobia bacterium RIFCSPLOWO2_12_FULL_59_9 | reverse complement strand
CCTCCCCTTTCCAGAAAAGCAGATCCTCGCAGATTTTTTTCTCTTCTTCGGAAAGGGCGCTGAAGCGCGCCAGCTTTTCGCTGTTGACGATGGCCAGATCGAGCCCCGCCTTGACGCAATGATGCAGGTATACGGCGTTTAAAACCTCCCGGCCCGCGGCGGGCAGCCCGAAGGAGACGTTGCTGATGCCCAGGATCGTTTTGGCGCGCGGCAGCTCCTTTTTGATGAGATGGACGGCCTCGATGGTCTCCGGCGCCGAGGCGACGTAGTTCTTGTCTCCGGTTCCGGCCGGAAAAACGAGGGCGTCGAAGATGAGGTCTTCGCCGCTCAGCCCGTATTTTTCCGTCAGCAGCGTGTAGCTTCTCTTGGCGATATCGAGCTTTCTTTGCCGGGTGACGGCCATGCCTTGTTTTTTGTCCTCGTCGATGCAGCCGACGACCACGGCGGCCCCGTAGGTTTTGAGCAGGGGCACGACCAATTCGAAGCGCTCCTCTCCGTCTTCGAGGTTGATGGAATTGACGATGGCTTTGCCGGGACATTTTTTAAGAGCTTCCTCGATGACCGAGGCGTCGGTGGAGTCAATCATGAGGGGCGCCTTGATTTTTTGGGTCAGGTGGTCCAAAAGCCGGATCATGTCCTCTTTTTCGTTGCGGTCCGGGTTGGCGGTGCAGACGTCGATGACCTGGGCACCGTTTCTGACCTGGCGGCGGCCGATTTCGGAGGCTTCCTCGTACTTGTTTTCGACGATGAGGTCTTTAAATAGCTTTGAGCCGATCACATTGGTGCGCTCGCCCACCAGGACGGGCCGACGATCCTCTTCGATCGCGAGCGGCTCAAGCCCCGAAACCACGGAGCCGCGCAGGGTCTGAGGCTTGCGCGGCGCGTGATTGGCCGCCATCTCCGACAGCAGGCGGATGTGCTCCGGCGTCGTGCCGCAGCAGCCGCCCAGGATGTTGACCCAGCCTTCCTGGCAGAAGCGCTCCAGCTTTCGGGCCAGGCTTTCAGGGGTTTCATGGTAGCGGCCTTCCTCATCGGGCAGGCCGGCGTTGGGCATGCAGGCGACGGGAAAGCGGGAAATTTGGGCCAAGGTGCGGATATGGTCGGTCATGAAATCCGGGCCGGTGGCGCAGTTCATGCCGAGGGCGAGAAGGTTCTTGTTCTCGACCGAAATATACAGGGCCTCGATGTTTTGTCCCACGAGCATGGTGCCCATGACCTCGATGGAGATCATGAGCACGACCGGCGTCCGGCGGCCCAATTTACCGAAGGCGTCCTCGATGCCAAAAAGGGAGGCTTTGATGTTGAGCGTGTCTTGCTGGGTTTCGAGATAAAGAAGCTGCGCCCCGCCAAGCAGAAGGCCCTCGGCCTGTTCGGCGAAGGCTTTGCGGACCTCGTCGAAAGAGATGTTGCGGGTCACCGATATCGTCTTGGTGCCTGGCCCCATCGAGCCGGCCACGAACCGGGGCTTGTAGGAGGAACTGTATTTTTTGGCCTGGCGGACGGCCAACTCGGCAGCGGTCTTGTTGATCTCGAGCGCCTTATCCTGGAGCCCGTACTCGGCCAGGACGATGGAGGTGGCGCCGAAGGTGTCGGTCTCGATGATGTCGGCCCCGGCTTTGAGGTAGCCCTCGTGAATGGAGGAGATGACCTCCGGCTTGCTGAGGACGAGGTGCTCGTTGCAGCCCTCCAACTCGGGGCCTCCGAAATCCTCCGCCGCCAGATTTCGATTCTGGATCATGGTCCCCATGGCGCCGTCGGTCACAAGGATGCGCTCTTTTAGAATTTCCAGGAGTTCTTTATCGGCGCTCATAAAAAAAAATCCACGCGCAGGCGTGGAAAAATCACAGTCGCTTTAGCTCCCTATTTTCTTGCCGGTCGTTCGCAAGATGGTCGGGGCAATTTGGCTCAAATCCCCACCTGCTTGACTAAAGTATAGTACCGGCGGGGATGAATTGTCAAGGCTGCCATCCGTTGAGCAAGGAGCGTTTTTGCTCCGGGCTCAAGAAGCTGGCCTCAAAGGCGTTGCGGGACAGCGCGGCGACTTCGGCGCGGGTCAAGCCCAGAGCCGTCTGCGCCTGGAGCATGTTTTCGGTGATGTATCCGCCGAAATAAGCGGGGTCATCGGAGTTGACCGTGGCGCAGAGTCCGGCGTCGAGAAGCTTTTTTAAATTATGGTCCTTGAGCGTTTGGAAGGCGCGCAGCTTGACGTTGGAAAGGGGGCAGACCGTCAGCGGAATCTTGTCTTTGGCCAGCCTTTGGACGAGCTTCGGGTCTTCCAGGCATCGGACGCCGTGGTCCACCCGCGAGACTCCCAGCAGGTCGAGGGCCTGCCAAATGTATTCCGGCGGGCCCTCCTCGCCGGCGTGGGCCACCGCCAGGAACCCCTCCGCCCGGGCTTGGCGGAAAACTTCGACGAATTTTTTCGGAGGATGGCCCATTTCGGAGGAATCAAGCCCTACCGCGGCGATCCACTTCTTGAAAGGCAGGCTTCGGCCGAGGGTTTCCATCGCCGACGCCGCGCTCAAATGGCGCAGAAAACACATGATGAGCTTGGCGGAAATGCCCAGTTTGGCCGGGGCGTCCTCCAGGGCGCGCCGCATTCCGGAGATGACGGCCTCAAAACTCACTCCGCGCTCCGTATGCGCCTGAGGATCAAAAAATATCTCCGCGTGCCGGACGTTTTCTTTTGCGGCGCGCTCCAGGTAGGCCCAGGTCAGGTCGAAAAAGTCCCGCTCCTGGATGAGGACGCCGGCGCCCTCGTAGTAGATGTCCAGGAAAGACTGCAGGTCCTTGAAGCGGTAAGCTTTTCGGATTTCTTCGATGCTTTTAAAACGGAGCTTGACCTTGTTTCGGCGGGCGAGCGCGAACATGAGCTCCGGCTCCAGGGTTCCCTCGATGTGGAGGTGGAGCTCCGCCTTCGGCATTTTTCTGATGAGGCTTTCCATTTCGGAGGGGACCATTCCGCTAACTCCCATGGCCTTGCCCGATGGCGACCAGCGCCGCGGAGATTGCGGCCAGCGCGTAAAGCATCGGCGGAATTTCCTTTCTGCGGCCCGCGGCGGCGTAAAGGCCCACGTGGGAGATAAATCCCCACAGGATTCCCTGCGTGATGGAAAAAGTGAGCGGAATCAGTATCATGGTCAAAAAAGCCGGCAGGGAGTCTTCCGGGCGGGCCAGAGAGATTTGGGAGACGCTTTTAAACATCAGGGCGCCGACGAGAATCAAAACCGGCGCGGTGGCATAGGCGGGCACCATTGCGGCCAGAGGGGCCAAGAAAAAGCAGGGCAGGAAGCAGAGGGCCGTGAAGACGGAGGTCCAGCCTGTCCTCCCGCCGCTTTCGATGCCGGCCGCGCTTTCGATGTAGGCCGTTCCGGAGGAGGTTCCGGCCAAACCGGCGCCGAGCGTCGCCAGGGCGTCCACGATGAGCCCTTCCCGCAGATTGCGGGGCTGGCCGCTTTCATCCAGCATTCCGGTCGCTTGCGCCACGCCGATGAAGGTCGAGATGGAGTCGAAAAGATCGGTGAAAAAAACCGAGATGATGGCGGGCCAGAGAGCGAGTTTCAGGGCGCCCACAACGTCCAATTTCAAAAAAACGCCGTCGAAATCGGGAGAGCTCAAGATTTTTTCGGGGGCTTGAACAAGGCCGCTCATCCAAGCGGCCGCCGTGACGGCGAATATGCCGATCAAAAAGGCCAAAGGGTTCTTTTTGCTAAAGAGCACGGTCATGAGCGCCAAGCCCGCGAGGGCCAGGAGAGAACGGGCGTCCAGAGAGCCGATTTTAACGAAAGTGACCGGATCGCTCGCGACCATGCCCATATTTTTCAAGCCGATGAAGGCCAGAAAAATGCCGATGCCGGCCGCCGTCGCCGTGCGGAGCCCGGCGGGAATCGCCTTGGCGATCATCTCCCGGATGGGAATGACGCTGATGACCAAAAATAGGACCCCCGCCCAGAAAACGATTCCCAAAGCCGCGGGCCAGGGCACTCCCTGCCCCAAAACGATGGTATAGGTGAAGAAGGCGTTGATTCCCATGCCGGGCGCGACCGCGAAGGGCAGGCCGGCGTAAAGCCCCATCAGGAGAGTCATCACGAAGCACAATAGGACGGTCGCCGTCAGCGCCCCGCTGAAGGGCAGGCCGGTGCCTTCCGCGGCCAAAATCGAGGGATTGACGATGATGATGTAGGCCATCGTGAAAAAAGTGGTCACTCCGGCGACGGCTTCGGTGCGAAGGTCTTTGGCGCTCAGCGCGGGCAGCATGGGGATTGGCGGCGGTGTCTCGGCTAATGACCTATAAGGTACCAAACAAAGGCTCGCGGTTCAAACCGGTTTGGACGGGCCTGGCCGGACGCGGGGGGTGTGGTATAATATCATGAGAACTTCAGGAGGACCGGCGCTCGGGTCCGCCTCAGCGGCGGATCAGGAAAGTCCGGACTGCCCGCCGCGCCTTCGGGCGCGGCAAAGGTTGGAGGTAACGCCTCCCGTCCGCAAGGATAGAGTTGCGAACAGCAGACGGCGCCCGCAGCGATGCGGGAGCTCTCCAGCAACGGAGAATCTCTGCGGCGACGCAGAGGGTGAAACGGCTAAAGACTGACCCGGCAGCAAGTCCAAGATGGGGGAAACCTCAGGTGGGACGCCAGAGCCCGGCGGCGACGCCGGGCCCAGAGAAATGAGACGCCGAAATTACAGAATCCGGCTTACGGCCTCCTGAAGTTCTTTTTTTCCAACCAGTGGAATGCCGGCGCGGCATCGCGCCGCGCCCTCCGCGATCCAACAGATATTAAGAAACGCCTTTACGCCTGCGGCGGGGGTGGGTTTTTGCGGGAGATGACGCTCATGGCCGTCGTTATCATCGCCGCCACATCCGCCACGTTGGCAGGAATGATAACGGTGTTGCCCTTGCGGGCCAATTCGCCAAATTGAGTGATATATTGCTCCGCCACCCGGAGCTGTACCGCTTCGCCTCCGCCTTCCATCCGAATGGATTCGGCGACGCGCCGTATACCTTCCGCGGTGGCGGCGGCGATGGCCAGAATCGCGGAGGCGGAACCATCCGCCTCGTTGATTTGCCGCTGCTTGTGGGCCTCGGATTCTTTGATCACCTGCTGCTTATGGCCTTCCGCGACGTTGATGGCGGCATCCCGCTCCCCTTCGGACGTTAAAATGACGGCCCGTTTTTCCCGTTCCGCCCGCATTTGTTTTTCCATGGCGGCCAGCACATCTTTGGGGGGGGCGATGTTTTTGATTTCGTAGCGCAAAACTTTGATGCCCCAGGCTTCGGAGGCCTTGTCGAGCTCGTTGACCAACTGGGTGTTGATATGGGTTCTCTCCTCAAAAGTCCTGTCCAGGTCTATTTTCCCGATTTCGCTGCGCAGCGTAGTTTGGGCCAACTGGCTTATGGCGAATAGGAAGTCTGAGACGCCGTAAGTCGCGCGCTCGGGGTTCATGGCCTTAAGATAAATCACCCCGTCCACGGCGACTTGCACGTTGTCCCGGGTGATGCACACCTGCTCCGGGATGTCGTAGGCGGCTTCTTTGAGGGAAACCCTTTGCCGGATCACGTCGAAGAAGGGGAGCAGGATATGAAACCCGGCATCCAGAGTCCCGGAGTATTTGCCCAGGCGCTCCACGATATAGGCGGTTTGTTGGGGAACGACGACGGCGGTTTTGCTGATGACGACGACGATAAAAAGGACCAGAATCACAGCCACAAGAAGAGCGCCGCTCATAAATCCTCCTTGCTCACGCGAAGCGTGAGTCCATCAATGCTCCCCACTTTGCAGCGGGAACCTTTTGCCAGGGGTGTTTCGCCGACATTGCGGATGGTCGAAGTGGTGCCGCGAAACTCCGCCTTTCCGATGGAACCGGGCGGGAGATCTTCCAGGGCGGTCGCGATGCCGCCGACCACATCCCCCAGATCCCGCGTCAAATCCTGGTTGGGCTTGAATTTATCCAGAAGGCGTTTGCGGAAAAGCACCAGCGAGACGACCGATATTAAGGAAAACAAAAGCATCTGCAGCCATAAGGGGCCGCCGATTCCAAAACCGACCAAAATCCCGACGAGAAGAGCGGCAAGGCCGAGAAATACGACAAAAAAGCCGCCCGGCGTCATGATCTCCAAAATCAGGAGCCCAATGCCCAGAAGTGCCCACATCCACCATTGCGTCGTCCATTCGGCCATATATCTATAGTATCAAATTTCGGGGGAAATAATTCTCTCGCGCCGCATCGTTCCACCGGCAACCGACGTGGCGCCTTGTTCGGTGTTTCTGGATTGGGACATTCCCCAAGCGATAGGCCCGGCGGGCCCGCTAGGTTTGCGCCCTCTAACCGCCGCTGAAGGCCATGATGATGGCGACATCATCATCGGAGCGGAGGGGCGCGTCCAGCGAGCCGGCGATCTCGGTGTTGATTGTGATTTTGACGTGAGGGCGGATGGAGTCTTGTTCATCCACGATCCGGAAACGAAACCCCGGGTAGCGGCGGTCCAACTCTCGCAGAAGCTCATCGATCGTCGCGGCAGAGGCTTCGATTTCGCTTTGGCCGCCCGTGTAGGAGCGCAGCGCGGACGGGATGATAACGCGCATGGCGGTCAGCGCGGCAAACGCGCAGTTTCGACGGCGTAGATGTGGGGAAGATAGCGGGCGAGGCAGGCCCATTTTTTTCCTTCATCGCGGCTTCCCCAGACTTCGCCGTGCGTCGCGCCGAAGTAAATTCCGACGGGATCAAGATCGTCGGCGCTCATCGCCTGGCGTTTGACGGAGAACCAGGCGTTTTCGCGCGGGAGGCCGAGGTCCAGCCGCCGCCAGCTATGACCGGCGTCGCGCGTGGCATAGACGGCGGGTTTGCCGTCCGGGCTTGTGCGCGGCCAGACTTCGGTTCCGTCCATCGGAAAGACCCAGGACGTGTCCGGATCGCGGGGGTGAAGCACGATGGGGAAACCGATGTCGCCGACGGCCTTCGGCATGTTGCGGCCGATGCGGACCCATTTTTCCGATGGGCGGTCCAGGCGATAAATGCCGCAGTGGTTTTGCTGGTAGAGGCGGTCGGGCGCGAGGGGATGGAGGCGGACGCAGTGCGGATCGTGAACTCTTTGATCGCTTGCGTCAAATCCGGCGACGACGTCAAGACCCTGGATGAGGGTTTTCCAATCGTGCCCGCCGTCGGCGGATTCGAGGACGCCGCCGCTGGACAGACCGAGGTAGAGATGATCGCGGTCGCGCGGATCAATGAGAATCGAATGGAGTTTGGGCCCGTCGGGGGTGGGATCGCCGCCGCACCATAATGGGCGCTTGGGATTTTCGTTGAAGCCGTCCACGCCTTCCCACGTCGCGCCGCCGTCCTGCGAGCGGAAAAGCCCGTGAGGCGACGTGCCGGCCAGCCAGGCGCCCGGCTCGGACGGGTGGCCGGGGGTGAGCCAAAAGACATGATCCACGACGCGGCCCGTCCGGCCCTCCGGGGCTTTGTGGAAGGCGGGGGGCTTTTGCGCCTCGCTCCAGCTCTTGCCGAAATCAGTCGAGCGGAAGATGGTCGGGCCGAGATGGCCCGTGCGCGCGGCCGCGAGGATCACGCGGGGATCGCGCGGGTCCTGAACCATATGATGGACGATGTGGCCGAGGAAAAGGGGCTCCGATATTTTCCAGGCGCGGCGATCGGCGCCGGAGCGCAAAACAAATGCCCCCTTGCGCGTGGCGACAAGCAGGGCTACGCCCGGCTTCCGAGCGCGGCCGGAAGCGGCTCTCCGAGGTTTCGCTTTCGTTTGTTTCATTTCGTAATTGGCTCCTTGCTTCCTCAATACGATAGCGTTTTATCTCCGACAGGTCCTGTCGGCCCGGGGCCCCATCACCCTGCGGCCGGCCCGGCGACTCGCGCGCCGGTTCCTCCTCGGGCGATCCGACCCCAAGCCGCCACCCGTCGGAGATAAAACGCTATCTTTCCGGCGGATTGCTTCTGGATTCAAAACCGACAGGCGCCGAACAAAATTACGTGAATCATAAGCTGACACGATTACACGCTCAATTCATAAGCCCGACGCGCGTATTGCTGGATTAAATAGCTCTTACGCCTAAGAGATGTCAAGGTCTAGCCCAACTTCGCCAGTAACCGCAAAAAAAGACT
>MGUX01000108.1:4146-8577 GCA_001800185.1 Elusimicrobia bacterium RIFCSPLOWO2_12_FULL_59_9 | reverse complement strand
GATTTTCAAAGAGCGCGCGGCGGGACTGCGCTCGGCGGCGCTGAGCCTGGTTCGCTCCGCGCGCAGCCTCCATATCGGCGGCGAGGGCTCCGCCGGCGTGATGGCCTCCCTGCGCGGCTGGAGCGGCCGGATTCTGCAATCCCTGCAGCGCGGCCGCGCGAGCCTGGCGGCCTGGGCCGATAAATCCGAGGCCACGCAGGGCGTCGCCGTTCTGTTGCGCTCGGATGCCCTCATGATTTTGATGGCGGTCAACGCCGTGCAGCTCTTTTTGGCGGATGCGCTCATGTTCGTCGTGGTTCCCAACTACATCATCGACGTCATCCGGCCGCAGGCGGACATGAACTTGGTTTCCTTGGTAAGCTCCGTTTTGAGCCCGGCCGCGGCCCAAAATGGTTTGGTGCGGCCGCTTCTGGATTTTGTCAATCCGATGCTGCAGACGAAGGTCGGCATTCAAGGCTTGATGTTCACCGCCGGCGCCGTCGGGACCTATCTCGGCTCGCGCTGGGCGGACGGCCAAAAGGGCGCGCAGCGCATTAAATTTTGGGGCCACACGTCTCTGTACAAGGCATCGGCCATCGGCAACCTGTTTTTCTGGGCGATGGTGATACCGACCTATTTCGTATCGCCCGCGGCCGCGGGAGCGCAGTTGCCCACCAGCGCTCCGGCCTTTTTCGCCGCCTTGGGGATTTTTCTGGGCATGCAATTTGTCCAGCACTTGCTCAGCACGCCCCTGAGCATCGCCATGGCGCCCGTCCGCAGGAAGCAAATTCCAAACGACATGGTGGGCAAAGTGAGCGCGGCCTTCACCATGGTGGACGTGGGCCTGATGGCGATCGGGGCGCTGAGCGTCGGCGTGCTCATCGACGTGGTCTCCATCCGCACGGCCGTCACTTTAATCGCCGCCGGAGTCACGCTGACTTCCGTGATGGAGTGGATGGCCCCGCAATGGCTGCGCCGCATCAACCCGGAGGGGTGGCACGACGGCGAGAAGATAAAATCGGCGCCCTCCAAGGAAAGCGCCAAGCCCGTCCGCACGGCGTTTCTGCCGGTCGCGGAGCCCGCCCTGGTCTTCGCGGTATAGGGCCCCTTAGCCCGAAAACCGCAGTTGCAGTCGCTCTCCCGCCTGAACGCACTGTACAAAATGATGCAACTGCGGTTGCGCCTGCGGCGCCGGACAACCCCGTCGCTGTTTTACAGCGACGGCCCTGCGGGCGAATTCCCAACTGGGGAATTCGGGTTAGGCCCTTCGGCCTATGGCGGCCTAGGTCTCTTAGCAACTTCCCCGTAGGTCTTTTGCACCTTTCGGCCGGTCCCGAAACGGGATAACCTATTGTTTAAGACATGTCAAAGGCTCTTCTATGACAAGACACTTATTGTCCCGAGCGGTCGCGGCGTTTTTGGCCGCCTGCGTCATCCTGCAGGCGCCGGGTTTGGGCTGCTACGAGGCTCTCGCCGCCGCCGGCAGGTCTTCGGGCAGGCGCGTCAAGTTCGAGCGCGCCGCGCCCCGCTTTAAGGGCTTCACGGGTGGAACCCTGAAGGAGCGCGGTCGGCGCGATCTTCCTTTTGTCCAACGCCGCGTTTCCGGACACGTTCCGGAGCCTGTTGCGCACGCGAGCGCCGCCAAGCCCTGGCAGTTCCAGAATCCGCTGCGCCCGGCTGCAGTTTCGCGGCCGCCGGCGCGGGGCGCGGACGCCGAGCGCGTTTCCCGGCAGATGTCCGAGTTGGTCTCCGGCCTCGACCGCATGAGCTCCGCCGGCTCCAAGGCGCGGCTGGACCATTTGACCGACAAAATTTTCCTCGGGATTCCCTCCGCGGCGCATACCGGCGTTCCCGCCGTCGCCGGCTCGCCCGTGGAAAAGATTTCCCAGGCGCGGGCGCATTCCCCCCGGGCTCCGCCTGCGGCGCCTCCGGCGCCTATCCCGGCGGCAGTCGAAAAACATCGCATCACGGCCGGCGGCAATATGCTGGTCGGCTCCATTAGCTTTCTCTACATGGGCTTGGCTTTCGCGATGCCCCATCTTCTGCCGGCGGTGTCGGTTCCGCTGGTTCTGCCGGGCTTTGATTTGCACAACTTGAGCTTTGCCCTTTATTCCTTCGGCTCCTTCTCAACGGCCCCCCTGGCCGCTCTGCTGGCGAAATTTTCGCCGGGCGGATCCCCTCTCCTTATCGGGACCGCGGCGGCCGGCGCGGTGTTCAACTTTCTGTACGTCTGGACCGCCCTGAGCTTGGGCGGCGCGGTCAAGGACTATTTGAAATCCCAGGGCGCGACTTCGCCGACGTGGAAGCAGATTTGGGGCGCGGCGGCCGCGACCCCCGAAGACCCGGGCCGCGTGTTTGCCTATCTTAAGTCCGCTTGGGTTCGGGCGACGGTGGAGGCTCACGAATCCCTTCACCGGGAAGGCTTCGGCGAATGGGGCGCCTATAGCCTCCAGTACCCTGAGGCGTTTTTGAGCCGGGCGCCCTACGTTTCCGCGGCTTGGGCCCGCGTCAAGCGGTTCATTTTAAGCGCCAGCCAGATTTTCTTCGGCGATCCTGAGGTTCGGCCTTTCGTCAAGAAGTATCCCTTCTTCTTCTGGACCGGACTGACCCTTCTGCTGACCGACGCCGTCATCGGCAACCTGCTGCCGAACTTGACCCGGCTGCTGATGCAGTCGGCGCAGAGCCGGAGTTTGGAAGGCGTGGTGATGATGATGTGGACGATCCCGGTCGTCAGCGCTTTTTACGCGCTGCTTGAATTCGCGCATTCTTGGGCGAGCCTCATGATCAACGCGAACGTGATTTACGATTTTCGCGTTTGGCTGATGCGGCATTTCGTCGGTCAATCCCATGATTTTTTCATCAATGAGAAGCCGGGAGAATTGACCAGCCGCCTGCTGGAGGACACGTCCAAACTCAGCACCCGGAACGTGCATGTGCCGATGGCGGCTCCGCATTACTTCGGAGTGCTGGCTCTGAGCCTGGGCATGTTCGCGGCGCACGCTCCCGACAAAATGACCTACGCGATTTTGGGGCTGATGGTGTTCGTCTCGGCGTTCGGATACTTCTTCGGCAAGAAACTGGAGAAGCTGACGGAAACCTACGCCAAGGAAAAAGCGGATTTGACCGCCCAGACTCAGGAGGCTTTTTCCAATCCGGACCTGTTCAAGTCGTACGGCAATGAGGACCTGGAAGTCGAGCGCTTCAGCCGCCGGGCGCTGGAGATGAAGCGCTTGAACGTCAAAATCGCCCTGCTGCGGGCCATCGAATGGTCCATCAAGAGCGCCACCTCGACGTTCGCCACCATCTACTTGATTTATCTGTGGGGCAGCTACAGCCATGTCGTGAGCGGCAGCCCCGGCATCCCGGACATGATCGGCATGGTCGGATGGGCCGGCGGCATCAAATACGCAGTGGACGGCGTCATCAGTCTGGTGGTCGACAGCCTGGAGGCCGGCGGCGCCACTCAAAAGGTGGTTAAAGATTATCCGCACCGCGTGCCTTCCGTCAGGGACAGCGCGGCGGCGCGCGAGCTCGGGGTCATCGAAGGCCGGGTTGATTTTAAGGACGTGGTTTTTTCCTATTCCAAGGAGCCGTTTCTCAAGGAGGTTTCTTTCTCCGCGCTTCCCGGGCAGGTGACGGCTATCGTGGGCGGAAGCGGCGGCGGCAAGACCACCATTTTGAGGCTGCTGCAGCGATTTTATGACGTGGAAAAGGGCGGCGTTTGGATCGACGGCTACGACATCCGGGAAGTGAGCCAAAAAAGCTTCCGCAAACAATTCGCCTTGGTTCCCCAAAACGCCAAGCCTTTGATGGGAACGATTCGGGAAAATATCACCTACGGGAAGCCCGGCGCCACCGAGGCCGAGATCCAGTCGGCCGTGCGCTCGGCCAACGCCGAGTTCATCTACGAGCTTCCCAACGGCATGGACACCGTCGTCGGGACGAACGGCGGCAATATTTCCGGCGGCCAGGCGCAGCGCATCGCCATCGCCAGGGCGATTTTGCGCAATCCCCGCATCTTGATTTTGGATGAGGCCACGTCCGCGTTGGACAACAAGTCGGAGAAAGCGGTCCAATCCGCGCTCGACAATTTGATGAAGGGCAGGACGACTTTCGTGGTGGCGCATCGCTTGACCACGATCCAGCGCGCGGATCGAATTTTGGTCCTGGATGGAGGACAAATCGTTCAGGCCGGGACGCATGCGGAGCTGCTCAAGGACAAGGACGGGAAGTATTACGGCCTTTACACGGCGGCTCAGGGCCCGCATAATCCATAGCCTTGCCCGGCATTTTTAGGAGCTCAAGACGGGGTTTAGCGTGAAATCGCAAAAGTTCGCAGTCGTTTCCATTATCGCATCGCTGCTTTTATCCGCGCCGGGACCTTTGTGCTATGAGGCCCTGGCCGCCGGTTTCTCCGCGCGGAAAGCGGGAGGGCGCCGGGCCCGCGTTTTG
>MGUX01000108.1:1632-4089 GCA_001800185.1 Elusimicrobia bacterium RIFCSPLOWO2_12_FULL_59_9 | reverse complement strand
CCCGGGCGCCGCGAATTGTCCGTTTCTAAATTCAAGCCGCCGAAGCTTCCGGGTTATGTCAAGCCCGCGTCTCCGGATGCATACCGCCCCGGCGCTTCCACTCGTCCGCTGCCGCCGCCGGCCGCAGTGAAGTCCGGAAACGCTCTCTCTCAAAACATCGGGCGGCGAATGCTCCGTTTTCAGCGCTTTCTGCGGGACCTCCAACGCAGCGGAAATTCCTCGGCCAAGGCGGAGGTCGATCGTCTCACGGATGAGGCGTTTTTCGGCGTTCTCCCCGCCTCGGGGGCGAAGGACTGGGAAGGAGTTCGGCCGCGGGACGGCCGCAAGCGCGCGCCTGATGCTTCGCGCCCGTCGGCGTCCAGCCGCGGCGCTTTTTCATCTCCCCCCCAATCGCCGCGCTCGCCGCCCCGGCTCCATGCGCCTGCGCCGCGCGGCCGCGGCGACGCCGACGCAAAACCGCCGGAGGGGCTCATCCGCCGGTCGATGTTCATCGCCGGCAGCTTGGGCATTTTGAAATTCGGCGCGGGGCTCGCCACGCATTCCTCCGGGATTATGGCCAGCGCCCTGGATTCTTTCTTGGATTTGATCGCCTCCGGGGTCAATTATTTCTCAATGAAAATATCGCGGAGAAAGGCCACTGCCGCCTACGCCTACGGCTACGGCAAAATCGAGGGATTGGCGGGGCTTCTGCAAAGCGCGTTGATCGGCATGAGCGGCGCGGCGATCGTCGTTGAGGCGGCCAGACGCATGCTCTCCGGCGCGGAGATTTCGGCCCCCGCGGCCGGAATGGGAGTGATGGCGCTGACCGCCGCCGTCAGCCTCTTTCATGGCCTGCGGCTCAAGCGCGCCGCGCTGGCGGAAAAATCCAACATCCTCAAGGCCGAAGCGGCGCATTTCGAGATGGATGCGTTGACGAATTTGGGCGTTTTGTTCGCGCTCCTGATGGTGCGGTGGCAAGGCCGGGTCGTGTGGGATTTGCTGGCGACCATCGCGATCGCCGGCTACGTCGCGGCCCAAGTTTATCCGATTTTCCGCTCGTCCTTGGACGAGCTGCTGGACAAAGGCCTTCCGAAAGGCATCCAAAGGAATATCGGCGCCATCCTCCGGGCGCGGCATCCCAAGATAGCCGGTTTTGACCGCTTTCGCGCTCGCGCCTCCGGCAAAAAATACTTCATCGAATTTCGGTTGCGGCTCAGGGGCGTTGAAAAACTTGAAGAGGCCGGCCGGATAGCCGCCTCTGTGGAGAAGGAAATCAAAAATAAATTCCCGGATGCGGACGTTTCGGTTCTTTTTTGATCCATGATGAGTAAATCTAAATCCATCGCCGCCGCTTTGATCGCCGCCGAGATATTGGCGGCGCCGGGGCTGCCGTGCTACCAGGCGCTGGCCGCCGCCGCCCGCGCGCGCTCGACGGCGGTCCGGCCGCGCGATTTCAGGCTCGGGAAGGCGGCGCCCGCAAGGACCCTATCGCGCCGCGGGTCTCTCAAGCCGAAGGCCTTCAACGGCGGCGCCTTGCGCTCTAAGCCGCCGCGGCAAATTCAGGCGCTTCCCGGCGACGTTCCCTCCGCCACGGCCCTTGCCGACTCGACGAATTTAGCCGGGCGGATGTCTTTGTTCGCGCCCAAGTTCGACAAATTGACGCAGGATGTCTCCCGGACGCCCTCCTCGCTGGCCAAAAAAAGCGTCGATGACTTGACGGACCAGGTCTTTGAGTTCTCCGCGAAGCCTTCGGCCGCTTCGGCGCTCGACGGCGTGAAGGCGGCCCGGCGCGGCGGGTTGAAGGGCGGCGGCAGGACCGCGCCGCCGCGCAAGGGTCCCGCTCAAAAGGAGCCCCCGGGCGGCGATAAGAAACCGCCCTCGCCTCCATCCGGGGCCGGTTCCCCCCAAAGTTCCGGTCCGGGCGACTCTGCGGCGAAACTGCCTAAATCTTTGGATTATCTCCTCAACGGCTTGGTGTTGACGAGCATCGGCTCGCAGTTCACCTCCGTCACCATGCCGCTGTTGATGCATGAGGTCTTCGGGGGGTTCGCTTTTTTGGCGACGCTGGGCATCGCCGCTGAAATGGGTTCGCTCGCGGGGCAGCTCTTGGGGACGGAGATCATCAAATCGCTGGGGGAGCAAAAATCCTGGCTGGTGTATAAATTCACCTACTATTTCAAATGGGCGGCGGTGTCGGGGATGGCGGCCTCCCTGCTTTTGGCGGCGACCAGCCCGCTGTTGTGGCTGGGCATTTACGGGATCAACGGCTTTCTCAACGGAGTCCACTCTTCAGCCGGCGACCTGATCGTCGTGGAATTTTTGGAAAAAGAGAACAAGAAAAGCCAAGCCATGCTCGACACCTGGAGCAGCAAGGCGCAGAAGAAATTGGAGATGGTCAGCATCCCCGGTCCGCCCCTGATCGGCCTGCTCGTCAAGAAAATCGGGCTGAAAATCCCGCAGCTTTTTTATCCGGTCTTT
>MGUX01000108.1:0-1590 GCA_001800185.1 Elusimicrobia bacterium RIFCSPLOWO2_12_FULL_59_9 | reverse complement strand
GCAGCTTTTTTATCCGGTCTTTATGGCCGCGGCCATCCTGATGTTTTTCAACCGGATCGACCTTTCCGCCGGGGCCCGCAGCCGGCTCGGCTCGACGATGCGGATGAAGCTGCGCGCGGCCTGGGAAAAAGTCAAGGCTTTATACCGGAATCGCCGCGTTGTTTTTCAACGCTTGCTGGGCCACCTCCAAAAAGCCCGCGAAAAGGTGAAGACCGAATACGCGCCGAGTTTAAACAAGGCCCTTCGCAGCCCGTGGACGTGGACGGCGCTGTTGGGCTACCATGCCTTTTGGGCCTTCAGGAGCCTTGGTGCGTCTTTCGCGATGTCTGCGGCGCAGGCGGCGTGGTGGCATGTGGCCGTTCCCTTTCTGATTTTAGGGCTCGGGGCGCATTTGCACAAGATGTCGGGCCGGCGCGTCGTCCTCTCCAATCCGCGTTTGAGAACGATGTTTTTGAGCCAAACGGGCCTCATCCTTTTAAACTCCCTGTTGTACGGCGTGGTGGCTCCGGCTTACGCCACCTTCTTGGTCGCTGGACAGGCGCAAAACGCCGCCATGATTTCCGGCTGGATGGTCGCGCTCTACAGTTTGGGCGGGCTCTGGGCAGCCATAGAAATCGGCAAGGGCGCGAAAAAAGACATGTGGATCACCGCCGCGGCCGAGGAGAAGATACGGAGCATGCGCCTCAGCGAGGGCGCCAAGTGGCTGAAGCTGGCCCGGCTCAAGCAGGCCAACGCCATCCGGGCGATGCGCGTCACGGCCCGTTGGATGAAATGGGCGGCGGCCGGGCTGGTCCTGTTTGGCCTCATGCATTACACCAGCCCCCTGTTTTCCGCGGCGGTGACCGTGACTTTGCCGCCTTTTAATCCGGTCAATTGGCTTTTTGACGTCTACGCGGTATATCCGGCCATGGTGATTTTTGGTTTGACCAACGTCTATCCCGCGATGAAGGTCTCCAGCCTGCTGCGCAATGAGACGCCGAGCAAATCGCGCGGAGAGGTGTTTGGCTTCATGAAATTCGTTGAAACGATCATCGTCATGGCCTGCTTGTACGGCGCTTCGCAGATGTTTGATTATTTTTCGACCGCGGCGGGCGGAAGCCTGGCGCCCCGGGAAATCGCTTTTGTGGTCTTTAACGCCGCGATGGCGCTGCTGGCGGGCGGATATCTTTGGCTCTCGGGCCAAATCAAGAAATACGCCTACCGTTTCGATAAAAATCCCGTTTAAAACTTACCGGAAAGGGAAATGCGGTGCGTCAAACCCAGCGGCCCGAAGGAAACAAGGGCGTAGTCCAAAGTCAAGCTGCGCTTCTCCCCCCTCTGCCGCCGCAGGCCGAAACCAAAAGACAGCCCTGAAAGCCCCTCCAGGTCCCCCGCCGTCCGCGAATTGAAGCCCGCTCTCGCCGCCAAGCTCCATTCGGCGCTCGCGGGCCACCAGCGTTCCATGCCGGCGCCCGCGGCCGGGCCGTTGTCGCGCGGCCAAGCGGCGTCCAAGGCGAGCAGCCACTGCGGCGTCAAACGATAGGCGGCGCCGGCTTTAAAAGTCAGCGGCAGCGGCCGGGACTCCAGGTCGTAGCGCAGCTTGCCGCCGAA
>MGUX01000107.1:7582-9802 GCA_001800185.1 Elusimicrobia bacterium RIFCSPLOWO2_12_FULL_59_9 | reverse complement strand
CTCGGACATCCGCGGCTTCATCCGCCCGTCCGCCGTCTTCGTAAACGGAGTCCTGTCCCCTCTCCTACGACGCCGCATCCGGACTCCCACCGGCCAAAACGACTGGTTTCGCGGGATCGCGCCGACGAACTGTTCCCCGCGGCGATCAAGTTCCTCCCGGAAGGCCTTGCTCTCCCCATACCAGGCGTCGAACACCACCGCCCGATGCGGAACATCCCCGGTCCGTGCCTGACTTGACATTTAAGACATTCTCGAGGCCTTATGAAAAAACAGTGACTGACACCGATCCCAGATTCGGATTACGCCCCCCAACATAGCCGTGACTCAGGAGTTGCTCACACCGACTCAAAAGGTAATAAAGTAAGACCGTCCCCTTTGCCCCTCAAATCCGCACTGCTGAAAGTTACCTGAGCTTTTGGGTTAGGAACGTCCCCTATTCCGTCCATTTTAGTTTTGGTATACTGCCCCCTTCTTCAATCCTTCAATTCTTGAATCGGGAGCGTCCCTTCCTCCGTTCGAGACGAACCCGCCCAACCCGCCACCTCCGCGAGAATTATGACGACGAAAAAGAGGCCAAGAGCGAGCTCGCTGGCGACCGCCAATTGTGCCAGGCATGTTTGCGCCTCCCAATTCCCATAGCCAACTGTAGTGATAGTGCCTAAGCTGAAATAGACGGCTTGGATCACCTTAGGAACAGGCACCACCTCCACAGATTTGAACTCAATATGCATAAGTCGGTATAGATAACCAAAGGACAAGGTGATATGGAGGAAGGCGATGAGCGAGTAAACGGCGCTGCGAATGGGATTGGCCGGAAATCGAGTCGTGAAGGTAATTGAGAGATTACTGAGGAAAATGTCAATGAATCTCCACAAAATGCCGATTCCCAGAATCGGTTGAACTACAACAATGATGTAGTCCGCTAGATGTCCGGAGTAGGACCATTCAAGCGACCAAAGTCCGACAACCAACCAAGCAGTCGCTACTGCCAAGAAATGCCCGGCCTGCATGCTGCTTAGGAGTCGGAAGCGACGAAGCCAGGGGAAAGGAGAGATCTTGGTCTGCCAGCAGAGCAGGAGCGTTTCCAATTTAAGCCACCACCGGGCGGATCTTGAATCTTGAATGACTCGACCCAGATGGGTCTTTCCATCCGCACTCAGATCACACGTGAAATGCAGACCCAAGGCCGTTTTCTTCCCAGGGCCATACTCCTTGCCACACCCACAGTAAAGAACGACTTCGAAAGGAGGGTTTATATTCATAGCTGACCCCTTTTTACTGCGCGCGTCACTTCGTAGAAAGCTTTTTGGCATAGCTTGCTGAGCTAGCACAGCCAATTCCCAGCTGAATATGGGATTCAATAGCGTAACTCACTTCCTGCGCAAACTTCTGAATATCAATTACGCCCAGAATGATGTTACCACCACCACCTTTTAGATTTTTGATTTCGTCAAGATAGGGACTTAGTTTTCCCTCTTTAGCATAAACAATCCCAACAACCTCGCCCTGACTTATTGAGATAAGTGGACCTCCGCTGTTCCCCCTATTCACGATACCATCAATTTGAATTGTTTCCACATTGTCAATGCTACCCTTGAACGAAATCATACCTTTATGGGCTGTTAAACGATTGTAACCAAAAGGGAACCCTAGATAAATCACGTCATCACCCACATTCACCTTATCGAAATCTCCTAGATCAATGTGGGTTTTACCCCGATATGAGCTTTCCAGAATTGCAACATCGTTAGCTGTGTCAACCGCCACAACTTTAGCACGCATAAAATATTCCTCTTTCGGAGCTAGATACATCGGGTATAACGGCTGTGAATATAAGGGTGAACTAATGTTTCCTGAAGAGACGGCAAGCTCAACGTTTCCTGCCAACATCATGATAACCTCATTTTGGTTTTTAACTACATGCGCAGCCGTGACAAGATGCCCTTGATCATCGATGAAAAATCCTGTTCCGTTAATCACGAACAGACCACTAAATTTGCCATCTGCGATGACAGGTATGACGATAGCAACCAATGAGGGCTCGAATAGCCTTACAAAACCAGAAACCTCTCCAGATATAGCAGGGTTAGTACCTGTTAGCAGTAAGACCAGTAAAGCACGAAGAGCTGATTTAATCATAATTCAGACCACCTCCTTACGAGGCAGGCGGGGGCCGGGGGTTTCCCTGCGCGCCCCCGTAGCGGGGAGGGGGCCCCGACT
>MGUX01000107.1:0-7572 GCA_001800185.1 Elusimicrobia bacterium RIFCSPLOWO2_12_FULL_59_9 | reverse complement strand
GGAGGACCACGGGAGGGTCCTCGACGGGGCCCGGGGGCGAAAGGGAAATCCCCGGACAGGCCCGCCTGCCGTATAAAGGAAGCGCGCGGTGAGAGCGGATCGCGCGGAGGCGCTAGACCTTTTTTAGGGCCTTGTCGAGGGCGTCGATTATCCAGTCGGCGTCTTCGGCGGTCACGCAGAGCGGGGGCTTGATTCGCAGGACGTTGCCGGCCATGCCGCCCTTTCCGATGAGCACCCCATTGTCCTTGGCGAGGTCCATGAGCTTCAAGGTCGTCTGCGGCGCGGGCTCCTTGGATTTCTTGTCCTTGACGATCTCAACGCCGATCATCAGACCGCGCCCGCGCACGTCGCCCACGCACTCATAGCGCTCCTGCAGCTTCCTCAGCCCGGCGATGAGCTTGCCGCCCACCTTCTCGGCGTTCTCCGTCAGCCTCTCCTTCTTGAGGATGTCCAGCACCGCCCCGCCCACCGTCATCGCCACCGGGTTTCCGCCGAAGGTGTTGAAATGGGTTTTCCCCTCCATGGAGGCCGCCACCTCGCGGGTCGTGACCAAAGCGCCCAGAGGGTAGCCGTTGCCGATGCCCTTTGCCATGGTAACCATGTCCGGCTTGACGCCCCAATGCTGGATGCCGAGGAAATGCTTGCCCGTGCGCCCCACGCCGGTCTGCACCTCGTCCGAGATGAAGAGCCCGCCCGCCTTCTTGACGTGCTCATATACCCTCGGGAAGTACTCCGGCCCCGGGTCGATGACGCCGCCAAATCCCGAGATGGGCTCGGCGATATAGGCCGCGATCTGGCCCGAGGTGGAATACTTGATAACGTTTTCCACTTCGTCGGCGCACACGCGCGTGTATTGCTGCGGCGTCAATCCCTCCGGCCGCCGGTAGGTGTAATCGGCCGGGGCGTGGTAGACGCCGAAAACGTAGGGCGTCGAATGCCGCCAGATGGATTGCCCCGTCATGGCCATAGCCATGAGGGTGCGCCCATGAAAGGAGTGGCGCAGGGCGATGAACTCATGCCGCTTGGTGTGGTTCTTGGCGATGATGGCCGCCAACTCGTTGGCCTCGCAGCCGGAGTTGGTGAAAAAGCAAACTTCCAGCGCCGGGTTGGCCGGCTTGACGCGCTCGATCAGCTTCTCGGCCATTTCCACGATCTGGGGGTAAAGGTAGAGCGTCGTCGAGTGATCAAAAGTCTCCATCTGGGCCTGAGCCTTCTTGACCAGCTCCGGATGGCAATGCCCCACCGAAATCGTCACCACCCCCGCGAAAGCGTCGAGATATTTTTTGTCCTTCTCGTCATAGACATACTGCATGGACGCCCGCCGGATCAAAAGCGGCTGGCTATGATACGTCATGGTGGAAGGCAGCAGCAGCCTCTTCCTCATCTCCAAAACCTTCTCCGGAGTCCAAGAATCCGTCTTATTTACTTTCGTTTCCTTAATAACCGTGGCCATATTGAGTCCTCCTTACTAGTGGTCAGTGGTCAAGTGATCGAGTGATCAAGTGAAAAACTGCGGAATGGCGCCGGAGCAGGTGCCTCTGGTACGCCAAGCGCACAAGCACTGCGAAGTGCCTCGCTCCCTCCCCGCGTTGACCACTCGACCACTGATCACTTGATCACTTTCCTCCCTAATAAATATTACTCTTCCTCGCCTGTCCTGTATAATCAAGGAAGACCGTCTTCGGCTCCGAGAAGAACAGCACCCCTTCTTTGGCCATCTCCCTCTCCCCCACCCCGGAGCCCTTGACGCCGCCGAAGGGCACCTGGGCCTCTCCGCCGATGGTGGGCGAGTTGACGTGCACCATGCCGGTCTCGATGCGGTCGGCGAACTGCATGGCGCGGGAGATGTCCTGCGTGTAGATGGCGCAGGTCAGGCCGAACTCGCAGTCGTTGGCCAGAGCCAGGGCTTCCTCGAAAGTCTTAATGCGCGTGACCGCCAGCACCGGGCCGAAAATCTCCTCTTTGAAGATGCGCATGAAGGGCTTGACGTGGTCGAAAATCGTCGGCTCCACGAAGTAGCCCTTCTTGAGCCCCGGCCCCTCGGCTTTGCCGCCGCCGAAGCGCAGCACCGCCCCCTCTTTTTTTCCGATTTCAAGATATTCGAGCACGCTCCGGTATTGGTGCTCGTCCACGAGGGGACCAAGGCCAACCGAAGGCTCAAGCCCGTCGCCGATTTTGAGCGTCTTGAGCTTGTCGATGAGACTGTTGACGAAGGCGTCGGCCACTTTCTCATGAATGATGAGGCGGCTTGTGGCCGTGCAGCGCTGGCCGGTGGAGCCGAAGGCCCCCTTAAAAACGCCCTCCAGGGCCAACTCCAGGTCGGCGTCCTCCATCACCACGCAGGGGTTTTTCCCCCCCATCTCGCAGGTGAACTTGATGCCGCGCAGGCCCGCCTTGGAGTAGACGCGCTTGCCTATGCCGTTTGAGCCGGTGAAGCTCACCGCCCGGATGCGCGGGTCCTGCACCAGCACGTCGCCGACGCTCGAGCCCGAGCCCAATACCAGGTTGAGCACTCCGGCGGGAAGCCCCGCCTCCTCAAAAACCTTCACCACCTCCACGGCCATCGCCGGTGTCGAGGAGGCCGGCTTGAAGACCACGGTATTCCCCGCCACCAGCGCCGGGGCGATTTTCCAGCACGGGATGGCCCATGGAAAATTCCACGGCGTGATGATGCTGACCACGCCCAAAGGCTGGCGCACGGTGTAAAGGAGATTTTTAGGAAGCTCGGAGGGAGCGGAGGTTCCCATAAATCGCATTCCCTCTCCCGCGAACCACTCCAATAAGTTGTTGCCCTTGGCGACCTCGCCCAGAGCCTCGGGCAATATCTTGCCTTCCTCGCGCGTCATCAGCCGCGCCAGAGCCTCTTTGCGCGACTCGGCGATCTGAAGCGCCTTTAAAACGATGCGCCCCCGCACAGGGGCGGGAGTGCCGCGCCAAGCCTCGAAAGCCTTCTGCGCGGCCTCGATGGCTTTTAAAGCGTCCTCGCGCGTCGCCGAACGGAACTTCGCTATGACATCATCGGTGTTGGCGGGGTTGATCGAGGCGATCTCGGGCCCCGAAGCCTCGTACCATTGGCCCCCCACATACTGCTTCAAAACCGCCGTCTGAGTTTTCTGAACCGGCTTCACTTTCACGCTAGGCATTCAAATCCTCCTTAAAGCTTCGTCCTGCGCTGGCGGAATGGAGCCAGGCACTTCGCAGTGCTTGTGCACCTGGCGTGCCAGAGGCACCTGCTCCGGCACCCACTCCGTGCCAGGCACCATCCCGCAGTTTTTCTTCCCTCCGTCACTCCACCACTTTACCACTCTATCACTTTATCACTTCTTCCAATTGCGGACGGCGCGCGGAAGCCGCGGCGGAATCGAGCATCTTCGTGCTTCGGGGCCCGCGCTTTAAAAACGTCCCATGCGTCGTCGTTCCGGCGAACTTGCCGTTTTCCACCACCCTTTTTCCCCGCACCAACACCTCCCGTATGGAGCCCGGTACCGTCACGCCCTCGTACGGGTTGTAATCCACGTTCATGTGGTGCGTCTTCACGGAGATGGTGTGCTTCTTTTTCGGGTCCCAAATCACGAGGTCCGCGTCGGCGCCGGGGGCGATGGTCCCCTTGCGCGGGTAGAGCCCGAAGAGCTTGGCCGGAGTCGTGGAGGTGATCTCCACGAAGCGGTTGACGCTCAGCCGTCCCTCCTGCACCGCCTTCCAAAGCAGCAAAAGCCGCGTTTCGATGCCGGGCGCGCCGTTGGGGATTTTGGAAAAATCTTTCCGTCCCATCTCTTTGCCCGGTTTCTCCCCCTTGGTATGGAAACAGAAGGAGCAGTGGTCGGTGGAGACGACTTGAAGCCAGTCGTTGTTCAAACCCTTCCAGAGCCTGTCCTCGTTTCCCTTCGGCCTTAAAGGCGGGCTCATCACGTATTTGGCGCCCTCAAAATTGGGCTTCTCGTAGTCCTCATAGGACAGGAAAAGATACTGCGGGCAGGTCTCGGCGAAAGCCGGGAGGCCTCTTTCGCGCGCCCGGCGGACTTCCTCCATCGCGTCGCCGGCGCTTAAATGCACGATGTAGATGGGAACCCCGGCCATCTCCGCCAAAGCCAGGGCGCGGTGGGTCGCCTCCGCCTCCGCCGTCATGGGGCGCGTGAGGGCGTGATACTTGGGCTCGGTCTTGCCTTCCGCCAGGGCCTTCTGGATCAGCACGTCGATGACGCCGCCGTTTTCAGCGTGCATGCAGACCATGCCGCCATTTTCTTTGGTTCTCAAAAGAGCCCTGAAAATCGTCGCGTCGTCGGACATGAAAACACCCGGATAGGCCATGAACAGCTTGAAGCTCGCCACGCCCTCGTCCACGACCTTGTCCATCTCTTTGACCTTGTTTTCCGGCAGGTCGGTGATGATCATGTGAAAGCCGTAATCCACCGCCGATTTCGACTGCGCCTTTTTATGCCAGGTCTCAAGCCCCGTCCGGAGCTCCTCGCCCTTTTTTTGAATCGCGAAATCAATGATGGATGTGGTTCCGCCGCAGGCGGCCGCGGTCGTGCCTGAGACGAAGTCGTCGGCGGTGGTGGTGCCGCCGAAGGGCATATCCAGGTGCGTATGCACGTCGATGCCGCCCGGAACGACCTCAAGGCCTTTGGCGTCCAACACCTTGGCCCCTTCTGTTTTCAAATCGGTGCCGAGCGCGGCGATTTTCTCCCCCTTGATGGCGATGTCGGACGCAAAGGTGTCGGCGGCGGTGTGAACGACGGCGTTTTTGATGACCAAATCATAAGACATTGTTTTTTCCCTCCTAAGATACATCCTGGCTTAACGCGAGTGGTCGAGTGATCGAGTGGTCCAGTGGTCCAACGGGGAGAAGGCGTAGAGGCGCCGAGTGAAAATGATTCAGTGGAAAAGAGTTATCAGGCGAATAATTCTGCATATTTTTACTCGACCACTTGAACACTTTTCCCCTCTCACTCGACCACTGACCACTTGACCACTGACCACTTTCCCCCATCCCACTGACCACTGACCACTCGACCACTCGATCACTGATCACTGATCACTTTCTCCCGGCCACTTCCCCTCATGCTCCCTCGGGCACGGGACTTCCGGCGCTCGCCAGCTTCGTCGCGCCGGCGTAAACGGAAAAGCTGATGAAAAAGCTCACGAACCAGGCGTAGTGGTAAAGATTCATCCAAAACGGCCCGACCGCCGCGACCTGGATCGTCCCTAAAAATCCCGGCACGCATGGGAGGATTCCCAAAGCCAGAGCCGCGACCGCCACGGGATTAAAACCTCGGAAGTAAGAGTATTCCCCTTCCGGTTTGTAGAGATCCGGCAAATTGAGCTCCGTTTTCCGGATGAGGAAGTAATCCGACAAAAGCACGCCGCCGATAGCGCCCAGAAGGGATGAATAGCCCACCAGCCAGGTGAAGATGTAGCCGGAGGGGTCGGCCACCAGCTTCCACGGCCGGATAAGAATTCCGATCACCCCGGTGATGAGCCCGCCGGTTCTAAAGGAGATGCGGCTCGGCCAGAGGTTGGCGAAGTCGTTGGCCGGGCTCACCACGTTGGCCGCCAGGTTCGTGGCCAAGGTCGCCAGGCACAGGGCGAAAAGGGAAACGGCCAAAACGGCCGGGTTGGTGAACTTGGTCAGGAGCACCACCGGGTCCCAGATGGACGCGCCGTAGATGATGATGGTGGCCGAGGTGACGGCCACGCCGATGAAGGAATAAAGGGCCATGGTCAGGGGAAGTCCCAGGGCCTGGCCGATCATCTGCTCGCGCTGCGACCTCGCGTAGCGGGTGAAGTCTGGAATGTTCAAGGACAGCGTCGCCCAAAAACCTATCATCCCCGTCAGGGAAGGGAAAAAGACCGCCCAGAACTGCCCCTCCTTCGCCCCTCCCGGAACGAAAGCGGAGGGCTGGGAAAGGATAGGGCCGAATCCCCCCGCCTTCCGGTAAGCCCACGCCAAAAGAGCCAGGCCCAAGACGATGAGGAGCGGGGCCTTGATGTCGAGGAGAATCCGGATGGACTCGATGCCTTTGTAAATGACGAGCATGTTGATGGACCAGAAAAACAGGAAGCAGGCCAATTGGGCGGCGTTGATGCCTCCTAGGAAGGCCGGCAAAGCTTCCCAAGAAGGGAAATAAATCGCGAATATCTTGTAGATGGCCCAGCCCCCGATCCATGTCTGGATGCCGAACCAGCCGCAAGCGACGAAAGCGCGCAGAAGCGCGGGGATGTTGGCTCCCAGGACGCCGAAGGCGGGCCGGCAATAGACCGGAAATGGAATGCCGTAGCGCGTGCCGGCGTGCGCGTTAAGTATCATCGGCGCCAGGATGATGACGTTGCCAAGGAAAATGGTGAGCACGGCCTGCCGCCAGTTCATGCCCTCGGAGATGAGGGAGGAGGCCAGCATATAGGTGGGGATGCAGGCCGACATGGAAATCCAGAGCGCCGCGATGTCGAAAAGCCCCCATTTGCGATCCTCGACCCGCGTCGGGGCTATGTCGGGGTTCCAGTAGGGAGAGCCGGAAACGTCCTCGGTCAGCTCGACGAACTCGCCGCGCTCTTGGGCGCCCTTCACGGCCAGGGCTCCACCAGTTCCTTGTAGGTCTCCGGCCGGCGGTCGCGGAAAAACTGCCACACCTTGCGCACCTCGAGGATTTGGTCCAAATCGAGATCGGCCGCGATGACGGCGTCCTTCAAGCGCGGCCCGACGACGATCATCTGGCCGCGCGGATCGCAGAAATAGCTCTGGCCGTAGAACTCGCCGAACTTCCACGGCTTTTCCCAGCCGACGCGGTTGATCGCCCCCACGAAGTACTGGTTGGCGACCGCGTGGGCGGGCTGCTCCAGCTTCCAGAGGTATTCGGAAAGTCCCGCCACCGTGGCCGAAGGATTGAAGACGATCTCGGCGCCTTTAAGCCCCAAGATGCGGGCCCCGTCCGGAAAATGGCGGTCGTAGCAGATGTAGACGCCGACCTTGCCGTAGCGGGTCTGGAACACGGGATAGCCCATGTTGCCGGGCTTGAAATAAAACTTTTCCCAGAACCCCGGCGGACAATGGGGAATGTGGTTTTTGCGGTAAATGCCGAGGACCTCGCCATCGGCGTCGATGACCACGGCCGTGTTGTAATACGTCCCCGTCTGGGGCGTTTCGTAAATCGGAACCACCAAAACCATGCCGTGCTTTTTGGCCAGCTTGCGCATCAACTGCACGGTCGGCCCCTCCACGCGCTCGGCCGTGTCGTACCAGCGCGTGTCCTGCTCGCAGCAGAAATACGGGCCGTAGAATATCTCCTGAAGGCAGAGCACCTGCACCTTTTGCCGCGCGGCTTCCTCGATGAGCTTGACGTGCTTGTCGATCATGCGCTTTTTGATCTCGGAAAGAGAATGGTTCTCCGGAGACCAGTCGCAGGAGGCCTGAATTAGACCCGCCCGCACCACGCGGGCGCCGGCCTTCTTGACGGAATTCTTGTCATTTGAGTTCTTCATTTAAAATCCTCCTAGTGTAGTGATTCCAACGCTTCTTTACATTTGCTGCCGTCGGGGGGCGATTCTCTCCGACGGGAGTTTGTGTAAAGGGATATA
>MGUX01000106.1 GCA_001800185.1 Elusimicrobia bacterium RIFCSPLOWO2_12_FULL_59_9 | reverse complement strand
TTCCTCCGGCGCCGCAGATCCTTCGATCGTGTCGTTGGTGACAAAATGGACCGTTCCGTTGAAGTTGGACGCCAGTTGATTTAAATCATCCCGGGCTTCGACGGCGATGGTCTTGGCGACGCCGGCCGTCCACGGAGGGGGGTCATTGAGCGTAATCACAAAACTTTGCGCCTCGGCGGCCACCGTGAAGTATCTCTGGGGCAGAGAATCGGCGGGGGTCAAGAGATTTCCAGCCCGGTCGCGCGCCCTGGCGCGCACCACATAGTCCCGGCCACGCAGCCAAGCGTTGGAGGGGCTTACGTTTTTGGAAAGGGTGTTGTAAACCCAGCTCCCTCCTCCAGCGTTGAAGCTGGTAGCCGTCACCCAACGGCTGCTCGGGATGTCATTTAAGCCGTCGGTGTTGGCGATCCAGGTGCTGCCGTTCCAATAAAAATCCTCATTCCCGGGCGTGTTGGGATCCAAGGGCGACTCATCGCGCCGGATGGAGAGCAAGATATCCGCTGCCGCTTCAATGCCGGATGCGGCCTTGCCGCCGCCCCCATCCGGGTCGGTGTCCAAGGCGGTGCCGTCCAGCACCAAGGTGTCGAACTGCACGCTGCCGTTGGATCCGGGCGTCAGGATATTGGCTGTCGTGTGATGGTCATCGATCAAAAACTGAATCGGCGTCGCCGTCTGAGTGCTTTGGAAATTATCGACCCTGTCGCGCCCTACCGCCTTGACTTGGTAGTGGTAGCCGCTGGTAAACTTGGCGCTCGGATTGGTGATATTGAGAAGCCATCCGGTGGTATCGGTCAAAAGCAATTTCTCAATATTGGCGTCGAAAGTCGAAGTCGCCACGTCGTAATATTTTCCGGTTTGCACTTCCCGCAGACTCAAGCGCGTCCCCCAATTGGCGTCCAAGTCAACGTTTTTGGCGACGCCGGCGGGAGCGTCGGTTACGGTTCCGGAACTGAAGCTTAAAGCCGACGATGGGTAATAGCCGCCGTTGGCCGGATAAACCACCGCCACGACGGGAGGCTGCCGGTCGAAGTTGAAGGTCAGCGTCGAGTAGGTGATTTCCAGGTTGGTCGCGACATCCAAAGCCTGGGTTGTGATCTCATAGGCGTCTCCCGTCGTCCAAAGACCGGTAGAAATCATGGCGGCATGATAGTAGCTCCACTCCTGGCTGGGCGGCGAACCGGTCAGCGTTTTTTGATCGATGAAGAAGCTGGCGTCCGTTCCCCAACTGTCGGGTCCTGTGCCGGTGCCGGTGAAGTATTTTCCCGCAAAGGAGCTGGGACCCAGGTTCTTGACGCGCAGGCGAACGCGGTTGGCGCCGTTGGTGTCGTAGGCGGTGCCGGAAATGGTCTGCAAGGAATTAGCCACCACCCCATTGTTGAGCACGGTGATACTGGACACGGGGCTGACGTCGTCGAACTTGAAAGTGCTCGTGGAATACACGGCGGAAATATTGCCGGCCGAATCCCGGGCGCGGAGGCTGAGGGTAAACTCCTGATTGTTCCAACTTGGCAGGCTGGTCGTGCTCCAAACGACCGAGCCCGCCGCCGAAGTGCCTTGGGCCACGTGCCAAGACTCGTTGTTGCCGCCGAATACGGCCCCGTTCGTCCAGTAACCCCCCACCTCGTCTTTGATCCGGTATTCCACCTGGGTGATGTTGAAGTTGTCCGTCGCCATTCCGGTGATTTGACCGATGGAATTGTAAAACTTCGCTCCAGGAACGTCGGCGTCGTTTGATGGTACCGTGATTTTGACCTGCGGCGCCTGCAGATCGAAGGTGATCGCGGGACCGGCTGAAATAGCCGTCTGTGTGTTGCCGGAGACGTCGAAAGACCGCGACTCAATGCTGTAGATCCGGCCGGTCTGCAGGCCGGTCGCGTCGTTGTCGGAGGCGGAAGGCAGGCCCGTCGTTTTGCTCCATTGAGGCGCGCCCGACGTTGCCAGCCACCCGGTCGCTTCCGGGCCCCAGCCGCTTCCCTGCTGCCAATACTGGTTGTCGCTGTTGCGCCGGATGCGCGCCTCGACGCCGCCGACGCCTGAGGCAAAGGGCCCCGCATCGCTGGAAGTCCCTGTTATCTGCGCCAATTGACGGACAAAGACGGCGTCCGCCGGCGCTGCGACGCTGGAGGCGGGCGGCGTGGCATCCAGCGTGAATAAAAGCAGCGTGGGCCGCACCGCTACATTGCCGGCGGCATCCTGCACCCGGAGGTTGATTTGGTATTGGGTATGGTCTTGAAGGGTGAGCGTCGCGGAAGAGTAGCTCCAGGCGTAGTTGATGGGGCCTCCTGCGAGGATGGCACTATACCACAGCTCGGGCGTCGAAGTAAACGTCGAGCCGCTCCAATACAACTGCGACACCGCCTCCCGTATGGAGACCGACGCTGAAACGACCCCGAAAGCATCCGAGGCGGTGCCCAAAATCTGGGAAAGCGCTTTGATGGATCCGCCCGCCGCCGGGACGCTGACGTCCAGCTGCGGCTCGGAATTGTCAAAAGTGAAAGTGGTCGTGGAGGTTTTTGTTTCCACGTTGCCGGCCAAATCATAGGCGGTGGAGATCGCCTGATACTTGTGGCCGCTTTGATAAGGAACCGCGGCCGAATATTGCCAGTTGAACTGTCCGTTGGGCCCTCCCAGGAGGGTCGCCGTCACCACGTTGGTCGAGTGCGCCGTGAAGCCGGCGCCGTTCCAATAGGTGTCGTTGGAGTCAAACACATTATTGACTGAATCGATTATTTTGACTTCGACTTTTGATCCTGAACCGCCGGAAATTCCGCCCGAATCGCCGTTGGCAGTGCCGGAAATCGCAGGGACACTTCGCGTGAACGCGTTATCAGCGGGAACGCTGACCTTTGAGGAAGGCGGCGTGGTGTCGATGACGACATTGAATAAGTTGAAGGCCGAGGATTGCGTTCCGGAGGGTAAGGCGTTGTCGATCGCCCTGGCGCTGATCGTGTAGGTCTTGTCGGAAATCCAGGCATTGGCCAGTCCGCCAGTGCTGTAGCGCCATGTTCCGCTGGAGGGGCCATAGCCGGCGAAAACGCTCGCATTGGACCAAGCGTTGTTTTCATCCAGCCCGCTGGAGGCAAACGCACCGGCGTTGTTGTAGTAGTAGGTCGTCCCGGCCTCAATATATTTGATTCTAACCTGAATATTGGAAACCCCGCTGATTCCGGAGTTCAAGGGATAATTGGGATCCTCAGCCGTGCCGGAGATGGAGGGCAAAGAGTTGGTGACATATCCGCTTGCGCCCGGCAAGTGGAAGGTGACGGCCGGAGCCGCTTCGTCGTTGGTGAAAGTCATGCTGGAATTATTGGCGGCGGAAAACACGGTTTGGATGTTTCCGGCCTTATCTTGCGCTTCGACCCACAGCGTATAGGATCCCGCGTCGGCGAAATCCGGCAGCGCCGTGAATGTCCAGGATGTTTGATGCAGCGACGCCGTCGCAGGATTGTTGCTTGTCTGCCAGTTTCCGCCGTCCCAATACAAAAGAGGATTTTGCCGGTTATCCTTGATATTGATCCGCACGCGGTTTAAGACGCCCGGAGCGCTGTCGGCCACCGTGCCGGAGGCGATGGCCAAAGCGGAGTAAACCCTGGAGTCCATTTGGCTTGTGATCGCGGCCGTCGGGATGGAGGTGTCGTAGGTGAAAGTGATGGACGGCAGAACGGTTTCCACGTTCCCATTGGCCGCCGCGGTGTTGAGAGCTTTATCGGTCGCGCGGGCCCGCACGGTATAGTTGACGCCGTCGACCCAAGTCTTCGTGCTGACGGAGGAGACAAACTCCCAGGAGCTCGCGGCCACATAATACGCGGCCGCGCTGAATTTAGTCGCATCCGCGATCCAGTTTTGCGCGTCTTGATCCCAATACTTTCCGGCGTTGGCGCCGGTGTTGGCCTGAATTTGCACGGCCAGCTTCGCCGGATCGACGCCTGAAGCGATAATGCCGGTGAGCGGGTCTGAGGCGGTGCCGTGGATGGCGGCTATCGAGTTATGAAAGTTCTGAGTAGGAAAATCGATCGCTGAATCAGGCTCTAAAACGTCCACCTGATAGGTGGACGCCGGGGGCGACGGCTCGGTCACGGAGTAAGAGTTATAACCGATGGACCTGACGGTGTAGCTGGTTCCATCTACCATCGGAGGCAAATTGGCGCCAAAATTCCACGCGCCTGCCGATGGGATGATAGGCCCGGTCGTGACGGCCAACTGTTGCCACGAAAGGCTGTTGAAGTTCCAATAATAGCTGTTCGAGGAAGATCGAATTTCGAGGGTCACGGAACTGGTGTCGACGTTGGCCGTGCCGGAAATGGCCGTCAAATTCTTGTAGACGGCCAAATTCGCCGGCGTTAAGATGCCGGTTTGGGCATTGAGGGGCGCAAAGCGGAATCTGGATGCGTAGGACACGGCTTGGAAATTGCCGGCCGTATCCGTCGCGCTGGAGCGAATAATGTAATAGAACTGGGGCAGCAGGGCCGGCGCCACGGCGGTTGAAATCGCCGTCCAGTTGCCTGTTCCGGAGTTAAAACTGTCCACGGGCCACCAAGACGCGGCGCCCTGCCACGCTTGAGCGGTGTTGTTCCAATACTTCCCATTATCGGCGTGCGGCGAATTGCCCACGCTGTCTTGTTGGATCGAAATTAAGATAAGCTGGACGCCGCTGGCGTTGTCCCCCGCTGTGCCGGCAATGTTGTTGAGGGAGAGAGGGCTCGACCCGTCGGCCGGAGCGGTGACCGTCGTAGTCGGCTCCTGGACATCGTAGGTGACGCTGGAGACAACGGCACTGAAGTTGCCCGCGTTGCCCGCCAAATCGCGCGAGCGCGCGCGCAGGCGATAACTTCGCGTCTCGGTATTGGGACGTCCCCGGCCCCAGGCGGGAACGCCTGAAAAAGTCCATGTGCTGGCATAGATGACGGCGGCGGTCGATGTTTCGTTGGACTGCCAAGCGGCGCTGTTGAGATTCCACCAAGAGGCGCCGTTAGCCAGCGCGTCTCCGGTGATATCCAGGATTTCTACAGCGACCTGGTCCACGCCAGAGGGGATATTGCCGCCCGTCACGACTTCCGCAAAGCTTCCCGACACCAAGGTGAGAGCCTTGAAATAGCTGTTGGCGACCGGCGTGCTCAGGCTCACCGTCGGGGTCGATCGATCGAAGATGAAAGCCGTGGTCGCAAAGATCGTCTCATAATTGGCCGGAAATGCATTGTCGCGCCCCTGAGTGATGGCCTCATAGCGATAGCCGTCGTTGAACGCCGTTTGGGGCAAAGAGGCGTCTTGGCTGGTCCAGGCCGACCCTACCAGGGTCGTCGGCAAATTGAAGCCTTGATCCGCAACCTGCCAAGTGCCTTGGCCGTCCCAATGGCGGAGATTGCCGATATTATCGGAGCGGCGCAGCTTGATTTGAACCTGATTGACTCCAGCGCCTCCTGTTTGATCGGCGACCGTGCCGGCGATGGGAACCGCGAGGCCGCTGACGCCCAAATTGGCGACCGGATAGGTAGTGACGGATACGGGCGGATGATGATCAACGTTGAACGCGAAGCCCCCGCCCGGCTCCTCGTCTCCCCGGTTCCGGTTCCCCGCCGTGTCCTTGCCGCGCGCAAAGACGGTAAATTGTTTGGGACTGGTGAGCCCATCGAAATTCGCGTCCAGATTGGCATCGGCAAGACTGAAGCTGCTGGCATGAACCAAAGCCGTCCTCCAAGCGTTTACGGCTCCAAGCTGGTCATAACTTTGAGAAAATCCGTTGCCGTCCCAGAACTGGTTGATGGAGTTTTTGACAGCCACCTCCACGGTCGACACTCCCGAAACGACATCGGAAATGCTTCCCGTGATCTGAGGCAAATCCTGCTGGTAGTCGCCCGCGCCCGGCAGAGTGACAGTTGTCGTCGGCGCGGAAACGTCGAACGTGAATGTAAAGGAGGAGATCGCGGACAGATTGCCGGATTGATCCGCGGCCCTGGACCGGACGGCGTATGTCTTGCCGTTCACCCAACTGGGCGTGGAGCCCGTATATCGCCACTCGTTGACGCTGTCCACATCCGGCGGTATTCCCGGCGACTGATAACCGGTGGCATCCAGCCAGGAACTGGCTAAATCGGTGACCGAAAACGCGCTTCCGCTCCAGAAATTCCCCGGCGCGGAAGGATCATCCTGAATGGATACCTGCACCTTGCGAATTTTTGAGCGCGGTCCGGTCAACGCCGTTTCCGCCGCCGTTCCGCTCAATGTCGGGAGGTAATTCTCATAGGCGGCATTGGGGTCCAGCAATCCCGCCACCGGCGCGCTGGAATCATACTTGAACTTTACGGCGGCCCCGGTAGATACGTTGCCGGAGAAGTCGAAAGCCCGCGACGTCAACTGGTATTGCTTCTGGCCCAGCCAATCCGGCGCCGGCGCCGCCAAGCTCCAGGGATTGGTTCCCGCCGCCACTAAATAGGTGGAAGCCGACACTTCCCAACTATCCCCATCCCATTTTGTCGAATCGGTAAGGTTTTCAAACTGAACTTCAACGCGCTGGACTCCGGCCGTCGCGTCGTTGGACGTTCCCGTCACCAAAGGCAAGGGCTTGGCAGCGTCATAGGCC
>MGUX01000105.1 GCA_001800185.1 Elusimicrobia bacterium RIFCSPLOWO2_12_FULL_59_9 | reverse complement strand
ATTCCGGAAAGGCTTCGTGAAGGGCCCGGGCGATGCGCGCGGCATGCGCCGGGCCGTTTAGAAAATCCGGATCGGTGAAGTGGATATGCCGCGCTCCGCGGCGCGCCAACTCACGGATGTCGCTCAGAACGGCGTCAACGGAAACGGCGTAAAAACGCCCCCCATACACCGGCGGGATGGGACAATGCCGGCACCAATGCTTGCAGCCGCGGCTGGCGTCCACGGAGCCGACCAAGCGCCTCTCGCCTTGGTACTCCAGCCGGGCGTATCGATCCAGGGAAGGCAGAAAATCGCGATCCGGCGCGAGGGCAGAAGCCCTCTCCAAATTAGGCTCCGAGAATCGCGCTTTGACGCTTAGCCCGGGCACCGGCCCGTTTTTTCCATGGGCCAATTGCTCCACCCACAGGAGAAGCGGCGCTCCGTATTCGCCGCCGATGACGGAATCGGCGGTCTCTTCCAGCAAATACTCCGCGTTGAGTTGGGCATAAAGCCCAAAAAAACAAATATGGCAGCCCGCGTTGAGCTCGCGGATCCGGCGCGCCGTCTTGACGCCCAATCGCAACGCCGTGTGCATAGGCACGCTGATGCCCGCAAAGCGCGCGCGCCGCGCCCTTTTCGGATCGAACGCCTGCACGGCGAGGTCGAGGATTTCCGGCGAGCGACCGGCCTTCCGCAACGAAGCCGCGGCGGCGGCCAAACCCGCCGGCTGGCAGCCGAGCTCGTAGCAGGAAATCAGCAGGATTTCTCCGGCATTTTTCACGACAATAGTTTAACAAATTACGGCCGCGGGCAACGACGGCGCGAAGGACGACGGACAGGCGGGTAATTTCCTATGATAATACCATGCTCGACCCCCGGCAAGCCTTGAGGAAAATCCTGGACAACGTCCGCATTTTGTCCGCGGAGCGGGCGGCTCTGGCCGACGCCTGCGGGCGCGTGTTATCCCGGGACCTGATTGCCCGTCTGGACCTGCCGCCTTTCCACAATTCCGCCATGGACGGCTATGCCGTGCGCGCGCACGACTGCCGGAGAGCCTCCCAAAAATCACCCGCCGTCCTGAGGCTCAAAGGCGTCGTGGCGGCCGGAGCTTCGCCTCCGGCGGTCCAGGTGCCGCGAGCTCTGCGAACGGCGGGCGCTTCTCCGCGCATCAAGGTCATGCCAGGAGAAGCCGCCAAGATTATGACGGGAGCTCCCCCGCCCGAAGGCGCGGACGCCGTGGTCAGGAAGGAATGGACGCAGGAGGACCCCGGCGGCTTGGTCCGGATTTTTCATGCCCCGCGGCGGGGCGATTGCATCCGCTTTCGCGGCGAAGACATTCGCAAAGGCCGGAAACTGCTTTCAAGAGGCGCGCCGCTGCGGCCCTACGAGATTTCCCTCCTGGCGGCGCAAGGAATTTCGAGCGTGACGGTGATCCGCAAACCGGCCGTTTCCATCCTTTCGACCGGGGACGAGTTGGCCGGCCCTGCAGGGCCGGCGGCCTACGGCAAAATCCGCGACTCAAACGGCCCGGCCCTGGCCGCGGCGCTGGCGCAAGCCGGCATCAGCGGCTTAAACGGCGGCATATTCCCCGATGATCCGGTAATTCTGACCAAGGCCTTCAAGAAGTTTCTGGAGCGTTCCGACCTGATGCTTATCACCGGCGGGGTCTCCGTGGGAGATTATGATTACACCCGCAAGCTCTTGGAGAGAATAGGAATCAAGGTCGTTTTTTGGAAAGTGGCCATAAAACCGGGAAAGCCGCTTCTATTCGGCCGCCGGGGGCGAAAGCTGGTGTTCGGGCTTCCCGGAAATCCCCTTTCCGCGCTGGTTTGCTTTGAAGAGTTTGTTAGGCCGGCCCTGGAAAAAATGCAGGGTCTCCGCCCGGAAACCTTCCGATATCTCCACCAGGGACGGCTTCTCAATACCTATATAAAGGAGAGAAGGCGCGCCCAATGCCTTTTCGCTCGCGCCTCCGGGCGGCCGGAACGCTTCAAAGTCCGCATCCTCTTGCCGCAGGGATCCGCCCTGTTGGCCCGAGCGGCCCGGGCCAACGCGATGGCATGGGGCCCTCTGGGCGTCCGCCGCCTGAAAAAAGGAGACAAAATTCTTTTCCGGTGGCTTAAATGAACTCCGCCGGCAAGCCCTTGCTGATCTATGACGGAGACTGCAATTTTTGCGGAAGGTGGGCGGCGCGCTGGAAGACTCTTACCGGAGACCGGATCGATTATTCTCCATCCCAAAAGGTCGCCGGGCGGTTTCCCCAAATCCCCCCGGAGCGATTCCAAGCTTCCGTCATACTCGTGGAGCCCGGCGGCGATATTTTCAGCGGCGCCGAAGCGGTATTTCGAGCGCTCCGGCACGCCCCCGGTAGACAATGGCTCTATGGGGCCTACCGCAAAGTTCCAGGTTTCGCGCCCGTCTCGGAAGGATTCTACCGGTTGGTCGCAAGGCGCCGTTTCTTATTTTCAAAGCTGACCTCCTGGCTTTGGGGAAACCACCTGGAGCCCTCCACCTACTACCTCAGCCGCTGGCTCTTTCTGAGGCTGTTGGGCCTGACGTATTTGATCGCCTTCATCTCTTTTTGGACGCAGATGGACGGGCTCGTGGGGGACAACGGAATTTGGCCGGCCGCGACCTATTTAAAAAACATCCGGGCCCAACTGGGTCCCGAAAGATTCCGCCTTTTTCCGACCTTGCTTTGGCTCTATCCCCATAGCGGTTTTTTAAGCGCTCTATGCGGCGCCGGAGTCCTCGGCTCAATTCTGCTTGTCATGGGTATTTTCCAGGTCCCGGTCCTTTGCATGCTCTGGGCCGCCTATTTGTCCATCGTCGTCGCCGGGGGCGACTTCATGAGCTTTCAGTGGGATATCCTGCTCCTGGAAACGGGCCTTCTATCGGCCTTTTTCGCTCCGGCGCAGCTCCTTCCAAAACTTGCCCGAGAAACGCGGCCTTCCCCCCTCGTCCTTTGGCTTCTGCGCTGGCTCCTTTTTCGCCTTGTTTTTTCTTCCGGCGCCGTAAAACTAGCCAGCGGCGATGAAACTTGGCGCCATCTGACGGCGTTGAGCTGCCACTTCGAAACCCAGCCCTTGCCCGTGGCCTTGGCCTGGTACGCCCACCAACTGCCCCGCTGGTTCCAAAAAATATCCACGGCGCTCATGTTCGCCATCGAGTTGGCCGCTCCCTTTTTTATTTTTTCCCCCCGCCGCCTCCGTCTGCTGGCTTTTTATCCCATCGTTTTTCTCATGCTGCTGATCATGCTCACCGGCAATTATTGTTTTTTCAACATTCTGACGGTGGCCCTGTGCCTGCTTCTGCTCGATGACGCCGCCCTAAAGCCTTTTTTTCCGGAAAAATGGGCGGCGCGCTGGGATGGAAAGGACGCGCCAAATACCTCAGGGCGATGGCCCGAGCGGACTCTGCACGCCGCCGCCCTCGGCGCGGCGGCGCTGGCTCTCGTGGTGACGGGAGTCGAAATGGCGGGGCTTTTTTACCGGCCTTTAAGACTGCCCGCGGGGCTGCATCGCGTCTTAAACTACGCCGCGCCCTTTAGGTCCATCAACGGCTACGGTTTGTTCGCCGTGATGACGACCTCGCGCAGAGAGATTATTCTGGAAGGTTCCGACGACGCCAAAGACTGGAAGGCTTACGAGTTCAAATGGAAACCGGGAGATTTGAGCCGGCGCCCCGGCTACATCGCCCCCTTTCAGCCCCGCCTGGATTGGCAAATGTGGTTCGCCGCGCTGGGGCGCCCCCAGGACAGCCCCTGGTTCGCCAACTTCGCTTTCAGACTGCTGGAGGGCTCTCCCGAAGTCCTGGCGCTTTTAAAGTATAACCCCTTCCCGCAGGCCCCGCCGCGCTACTTGCGCGCTCAGTTTTACGATTACCATTTCACAGGCTGGGAGGAAAAACGCAAAACCGGAAACTGGTGGCGCCGCGAGCTTCTCGGCCCCTACCTCCCCCCCGTGTCTCTGCAGCGAAGAGAAGACGTGGGGGTCAGTAATTGAGGCTCTGGGATGGGGGTTGGCGGTCGAGCGCCTCCACGACGGCGCGGGTCAGCAGGTAAGAGTTTTTATAGTGCGGCAGGGAAAAGTAGGCGACCGTGTCGTTGTCGGAGTGGATGATTTCCCAGATGACCGGCTCGGAAGCGCCGAAAAGCGTCATGGCCGGACGGCCGATTCTCTTGAAGGAGGAGGAGTCGCTGTCGCCGCCCCAGAGGACGATCTCCTCCAGGCCCAATCCCGTCTTTTTGGATTGCGCCATGAAAAAATCCAAAAGGGAGCGCGTCGAGTTGTTTTTCCAGGAATAGGTGCCGTCCACGCCCAATGTGTCCAGGTTGATCATCGCGGCGATATTTTTACGCTGCTGCGGCGAGAGGCTTTCGACGTAGCGCTGGGAGCCGACCAAGCCTTCCTCTTCGCGTCCGAAAGCGATGAAAACCAAAGTGTGCTCCGTCTCCACGTCGTTAAAAGCCTGGTAAAGGTTGGCCGTCATGGTCGCCCCGGTCCAATTGTCGATGGTCCCGCGGCCTTGTCGGTCCTGCCTTTCTTGACGGCGATGACGTTGTTTCTGCCGTCGCCGATCGGCTGCCGGATGACCTCGCCGGCCCCGGCCTGAATGAAGAGGCTCGCGATCACATTCTCGCGCTCTTCGTTGGTCAGCGGCGACAGGGCGACCTCGTCCTGCTGCTCTTTATCGCCGGCGACGCCCTCCGTCCCGACGCCCCGCCCCCGGCTGGAGGCCACCGCCGGAACGCCGCCAAGCGCCATGCCGGGATAGAACAGGCCCTGCGAAAACCGGATGAAATCGGGCGAAAATTCCTGGGGCGCATCGGGCTCCGGCAGCCGCTCTTGGCCGGAAGCCATTTGGGCCGAAACCCGCGTCTCTTTTTGCGCCTTGGGCCAATCCGGGAAAAGCTCCATCTGCTCGACGACCTGCGACACCGGGTCGAAGCGGTTCCAATCCGGCAGGGTAACCTTGGGCGTCGCCACGATGGACGGCACGGACTTCACCGGGGTCTTGGGGACTCTCAAGCGAAGCTTAAGCTGCACCGGGCGCACCCAGGAGGGCCTGCCGTAGCGTCCGGCCGCGAAAAGGGGAACGGGAAGAGCCAAAAGCGCCGTTAAACCAGCCGTGATGAATTTTTTCATATGTGGGTATATTATACCATTGGAAGGCGCCTATAAATTACTATATAATCAACCCACTTGGAGGCATGCGACTTCCCGACGAGCCCTTGTTCGCGCCGTTCGCAGTGCTCGCGGCACTTGACGCGCCAGTGGCGCATGCGCCGGCCGCTTAAGCGGCGCGTCTTGACATCATGACCTTTAGCCCCACCCAACACCGCTTTCTGCGAGCTTGCCGCCTTCAGCCTGTGGACGTCACGCCGGTCTGGTTCATGCGCCAGGCAGGGCGCTACATGAAGGAGTACCGCGAGATTCGCAAGAAAAACACCATTCTGGACATCTGCAAGGACCCCGCTCTCGCCGCCGAGGTGACGCTCCAGCCGATGCGCAAGCTCGGCGTGGACGCGGCGATTCTCTTCGCCGATATTCTGCTGGCCGTCGCCCCCATGGGCATCGAGTTTGAGTTCTCCAAGGACGAAGGGCCTGTGATTAAAAACCCCGTCAAAACCGCCAAAGACGTGGCCGCCCTCCGGATTTACGAGCCGGAGGAAGAGCTTTTCTCCGTGATGGAGACTCTGCATATTTTGCGGCGCGAGTTGGAATACAAGGCACCCATCATCGGCTTCGCGGGAGCGCCTTTCACTTTGGCGAGCTACCTGATCGAAGGAGGCCATTCCAGAAATTACATCAAGACCAAAAGCATGATGTACGCCACCCCTAAATTGTGGGGCCAGTTCATGGACAAGCTGGCGCGGGTCACCACCGCCTATTTGCGAGGCCAAATCCGCGCGGGCGCCCAGGCCGTCCAGCTTTTTGACAGTTGGATCGGATGTCTCAGCCCTTACGACTACGAAACCTACGTCCTGCCCTATACCCAACAGGTGATTAGAGGGCTCAAAAAAGACAATATCGCCGCCATCTATTTTGGAACCGAAACCTCCATGCTGCTGGAGCTCATGAACCGCTCCGGCGCCGGGGTGATCGGCGTCGATTGGCGCATCCCGCTCGACCAAGCCTGGGCGCGCCTCGGCCCTGGCACCGCCGTTCAGGGCAATCTCGACCCCGCCGCCCTCTTCGGCCCTCCGCGCGAGATCCGCAAACGCGTCGAGGACGTCTTGCGGCGCGCCGCGGGCAGGCCGGGGCACATTTTCAATCTGGGCCACGGCATTTTGCCCAACACGCCGGTCGGCAGCGTCAAGGCCGTCGTCGACATGGTGCATGAATATTCCCCCCCCGGCTAAATGGGGCGTCCTTTTGATGGCTTACGGAGCCGTCGATTCCCTGGACGACCTTAAAGACTATCTGACCGATATCCGCGGCGGGCGCGAACCCAGCCCCGAACTGGTGGCCGAAATCCGGGAACGCTACCTCATGATGGGCGGAAAGTCGCCGCTTTTGGACATCACGCGCTCGCAGGCCTCGGCGCTGGAGTTCCGTCTGTCGCAGGCCCTGGGCGAGCCCTGCCCCGTTTTCATCGGCATGCGGCACTGGCGTCCGACCATCGGCGCCGCCGTGGAGGAAATCCACCGCCGGGGCATCGACGAGGTCGTAGGCCTATGCTTGACGCCGTATGAGTCCCGGTTAAGCGTCGGCGCCTATTTCCAGAAACTGGAGGAGGCGAAAAAGAGCGCCGGAGCGCCGCTGCGAACCTGGACCATCGCCAGTTGGAACAAGCATCCCAAATTGATTTCCGCCTTCGCGCAAAATCTCCAAAAGGCGCTTGGGCGTTTTGCCGCGCCGGAACGGCCCGAGGTCCATGTTCTTTTCACCGCCCACAGCCTGCCCGAGAGGATTCTCAAAGAGGGCGACCCTTATCCCCGCCAACTTGAAGAGACGGTCCGGCGCGTGGTCGACGCGGCGAAGATCGAGTCCTGGTCCTTCGCCTACCAAAGCCGCGGCCGGACGCCGGAACCATGGCTTGGGCCCGACGCCGCCGATTCCATCGAGACCTTGGCGCGAAAAGGCGTCAAAAAAATACTCGTGGCTCCCATCGGCTTTATATCCGACCACATGGAGACGCTTTACGACGACGACATCCTGTACCGCGCTCGGGCGGAGGCGCTCGGCATGCGTATGGAACGCGCCCCGTCGCTCAACGACGCGCCGCTGCTCATCGAGGCCATGGTGGAAACGATCTTGGGAAGAAAAGTGGTCGAGTGATCCAGTGGTCAAGTGATCGAGGGGTCGAGTGAGCGAGCGTATGAAACAGGTCGTTATCATCGGCGGCGGAATCACGGGCTTAAGCGCCGCTTACCAGCTTGAAAAATCGGCCCGCGACGCCGGAAAAGCCGTGGCCGTCACTTTGCTGGAGTCCTCCGGCCGCTTGGGTGGAAAAATCGTGACGGAAAAAATCGGCGGCTTGGCCGTCGAGGGGGGCCCGGATTCTTTCTTGACCCTCAAGCCCTGGGCCCTGGAGCTTTGCAGGGAGCTCGGAATCGAAAAGGAGCTCGTCGGCACCAATCCCCGGGGCTCGGCTCTTTACGTTTACACCCGGGGGAAACTGAGGGCATTTCCCCAAGGCATGAGCGGCACGGTTCCCACCAAGCTGTGGCCCTTCTTATGCTCCGGCCTCATCACCTGGCCGGGCAAACTGCGCATGGCCCGGGATCTATGGATCGCTCGCGGCGGTCAAGTGGACGAATCCTTGGGCGACTTTATCGAGCGCCGCCTCGGGAGAGAGGCCCTCGACGTCCTTGTGGAACCCGTTCTGGCCGGGATTTACGCCGGAAACGCGAGGGAGATGAGCCTCCAAAGCACTTTCCCGGAGCTTTTGGAGCTGGAAAAAAAATACGGCAGCTTGATACGCGGCCTGCGCTCCCAACCGCCGCGCGCCAATCATCTTCTGCCCGGGACGACGGCGTTTATGACGTTTAAAAACGGCATGGAAACTTTGGTGGAAAAAATAACGGAAAAAATGCCGCAGACAACCTTGCGCCTTGGCCAAACGGTCCGCCGCATTTCCCGCGGCCAATCTCCCGGCCAGGAATTTGAAGTTATGTCAGATAACGGCGCCCCGCTGAAGGCCGACGCCGTCCTGCTCACGTCTTCCGCCGAGGCCGCCGCCGGGATGCTCGCCGGCTTGAACGGCCGGCTCGCGGAGCTTCTTCAGGGAATAGCCTACGCCTCCACCGCTACGGTGACATTGGCCTTCCGCCGCGAAGACATCCTCCGTCCCTTAAACGGCTTCGGTTTCGTCGTTCCCCGAAACGAAAACCTCGCAG